>JAGLQQ010000233.1 GCA_023136735.1 Candidatus Omnitrophota bacterium
GCTAATAGCTAGACGCTAGGTCAGGTTATTTTCTATCATACACATCTTCAAACCGTACAATATCATCCTCGCTGATATGATGTCCTGTTTGAACTTCGATAATTACTACTTCCTCTGAATAAGGATTAGTTATGCGGTGTTTGCGCCCCTTTGGGATAAAAACACTCTTATTAGATTTAAGCAGTATAGAGTTTTCACCGCATATAATACGAGCCTTTCCTGAAACCACGACCCAATGCTCACTGCGGTTTAAATGCTTTTGAAGTGAAAGCTGCTGCTTAGGCTTTACCACCACTCTTTTGATCTTATAACCAAGTCCCACTTCCAAAACCGTATAATTACCCCATGGCCTATACACAGTAGTATGAAATTGCGTAAGCTCTGACTTATCCTCTTTTAATTTATTAACAACCGTTTTAACATCCTGAGATCTCTCTTTATCAGAAATCAGCAATGCGTCAGGGGTATCAATAACAATAAGATTATCAAGTCCCACAACCGCCACAAACCTTTTCTCACTTTTAATAAAGGTCTGTTTCGTATCCAAACTGTAGACATCACCTGAAAAAACATTACCATTTTTATCCTTCTTTGACATCTCATGCACCATATGCCAGCATCCGACATCACACCACTGGAAATCCGCTTTTATAACAGCGCGTTTTTCTGCCTTTTCCATTACCGCGTAATCTATTGATATTGCAGGAAATCGGCTGAATAACTTTTTATTGAATTTTATCCTGCCATTATTCTCATCCCTTTTTTTCCAAACCTGCAAACTTGTATTCCACACATCTTTTGAAAATTTTTCTAAACTTTCCGCCATAACTGCTGTATCAAATATAAACATCCCACTATTCCAAAGATATTTACCACTCTTAACATATTTTTTAGCTGCATCATAGGTTGGCTTTTCCTTAAACTGCGCAACCTGATACACATCCTTTTGTATCTTTTTTCCAGTATTAATATACCCATAGCCAGTTTCCGGATAAGCCGGCACAATCCCAAATGTAACAATATTACTATTAGCTGCTATTTTAGTCCCTATCTTTAAAAGCTCATGAAATCTTTTCTGATTTTTGATTACATGATCAGCTGCAAGCGTAACTATAATAACATCCTCACCAAGCTTTTCTCGTACAGCATGTACTGCGAGTGCTATAGCTGGTGCGGTATTACGGCTTAACGGCTCTAATATCAGCCAAGGCTGGCACTTCAAAGACAGAGCTTCCCATTGTTCCTTGATAGAAAAGTAAAGATCCTCTCCTGTACCGATCAGAATATTCTCCGGTTTTGTTATTTTTAAAAGCCTGCTTATTGTTTGCTGTAACAGAGAACTATCACCCAAAAGCGTATGCAGCTGTTTTGGAAAATGAGAACGGCTCATCGGCCAAAGCCGCATACCCTGCCCTCCGGCCATAATATAATAAATAACTTTTTTTGCCATTCTATTCCTCCTAAAGATATAAGCTATCAGATTGCCAATTGTTATAAGTCACAAGTTACAGGTAAAACTCAAACCTGCAGTAAATAAAAATTTATTTTATAAGCATATTGCGATTTTAGCAAAGCAGCTTGAATAATTTCAGGAATTTTGACAAAGTCAAAATGCGAGGACTGTCTGAACCCTCCTTAGCGGGTGAGTTCCGCAGCACTGAAATTAAGAAAGAACTTTGCGTAAAAAAATCGCTTATATAATTTTTATGAAAAAACTATTCAACATGTCCGGACATACAAATCTCATCCATAATACTGTTAATATCATAGGTAAAATCCCACTCAGGATAATGTTTTTTGAATTTAGAAACATCCGTTATATACCAGATATGATCTCCTGCTCTATTGGAATCATTATATTCATAAACCGCTTTTTTGCCTAATAATTTTTCCGCCTTAGAAATAGCCTCAAGCACCGAAATATTGGAAAGTCTTGATCCTCCGGCATTATAAACCTCTCCGCAATGCGGGTTATTATAAAAGTGCCAAAACATATTTACAAGATCATAGCTATGGATATTGTCTCTTACCTGCTTGCCCTTATACCCGAAAATAGTATATTTCTTTCCTATTGCAACACATTTAATAAGGTAAGACAGAAATCCATGCAGCTCTGCCCCACTATGAGCTGGCCCGGTAAGACACCCGCCCCTAAAAATCCCGGTTTTGAGCTTGAAATACTTCCCGTATTCCTGAACAAGCACATCAGCCGCTAACTTTGATGCGCCAAACAAACTATGCTTAGAATTATCAATATTCATAGACTCATCAATTCCGCTAAAAAACTCATGATCTTCAGGAATTTCATAACGGGTTTCTTTTTCTATAAAAGGCAATGAATTCGGCCGATCACCGTATACTTTATTGGTAGATGTAAAAATAAATGAGGCTTTAGGACAATATTTTCTGAAATTTTCAAGCAGTATAAGAGTACCATTAGCATTAATCGTAAAATCAGTTATCGGCTCTCTGGCAGCCCAATCATGGCTAGGCTGAGCTGCGGTATGAATAATCACATCAAAGCTATATTTCTTAAATAAATCTTCTATAAGCTTCCCCT
>JAGLQQ010000234.1 GCA_023136735.1 Candidatus Omnitrophota bacterium
TGGGCTCACGCTCATAGAATTCTGCGGCAATAATTAAATTCCTTTAATAAGTTGCTAAAAATTATTGTTAAAGTATACTTGATAACTCAATATTTTGCTAATTATATTTATTCTAGTAGTTGTGACTTAACCCTTTTTGCACTAAGAGGTTAGATAGAGCTTTCCCGCATTACAAGTTAATAATTTTGTGTTTTCGAGAGAATTCATCAAGGATTTTTGAAGAATTATAGTTTGGAGCATTTAAGGTGAAGTAATTCGGAACTTGTTATTTACTGGCACGTTACAATCTATTATGGTTTAATTTATTGATTTTCAAAACTGTTATGAGCTCTAAAAAGAAGGATTGTCGCACTAATGTGTAAATATCTAAATCACAAATATATTCGTAACACTATGTATTTCATGATGATGCAGATTATCTTCAGATTTCCCATTCTGCTTTTTACTCAATACTCAATCCCTGGTTTTTATTATAAAGCATCCCATTATTCAGGCTCTTTAAAGTTTTTAATAGGTAAATACTGTTTGTTTAACAAATCAAATCGGACCGCAGCACATCGTTACAATTTTTTTTATGCTCACACAAAACCGCAAAGGACACAGAGTTCACGAAGAAAAACTAAAGCATAAATAATTCTATCACTCAACAGATAGCTTTTTTCGTTATTTCATTGATCTTCACTCTGTACTCTATATGAACTCTGTGATAAATTCTTTCATGTTTTTCTTTTTTCCCGCGGCCGGGTTTCTTTTTTTCAATATCGTACCCCCTGATTTGCAAAGAAATATCTAATTCTTTTATATAGCTATTATGTCTTAGGGGTTTGGTTTTGTATCTTTTTAACCGCAGCTAAAAGATTGTTAAGATCTACGGGTTTCATAAGATATTCGATATCAGAAGATCCTATGGTTTTTATCTGCTCGCAATACGCTTTTGGATCCAATGAACCGCTTAAAATAATAACTGGTATCCGCTTATTTATTCTTTTCATCTCTCGCAAGATATCAGCGCCTGTTATCCTGGGCATTTTCATATCCATAACCATAAGATCAGCCTTGATATCTGACTGGAGCATCTCCATGGCTTTTTCTCCTCCCAAAGCAGTTATCACCTCAAACCCACTCTTAGTAAGAAAGGCTTCTAAAAGTTTTACTATCTCAGGCTCATCATCTACTACTAAAATCTTATACATTACGATTTCCTCTCCCCATTAATAGGCAAAAATATACTAGCAGATGTCCCCTCATCCGGCTTGCTTTCATATCTTAGTTCTCCTCCATGAGCTTTGACAATACCGTAACACACGGAGAGCCCCAGCCCTGTCCCGCTTTCCTTAGTTGTAAAAAACGGGTCAAATATTTTTTCCATATTTTCTTCCGATATACCAACGCCTGTATCTTCAAAATCTACACGTATATTGCCGTCTTCTTTTGAAGTAACTATAGTAATCGTTCCTCCTGCAGACATGGCTTCCGCGGAATTCTTCAATAAATTCATGAATACTTCATTCATTTGTTTCTCGTCTATTTTTATTTGAGGTAAAGACGCTGTGTACTTTTTTGTTATCTTAATATTTGAAAGCGAATATTGATGTTCCAGTAATTTGACTACGAAATCTAATGATTCATTGATATTTGCTTCTTTAATTTCACCTTTGCTTGGTTTTGAAAACACAAGCAGTCTTCTGATAATATCCTTTGCCCGCAAACACTGTTCTTTAATTACCTCAAGGCTTTCCTTTAACTGCGGTTGGCCCTCTAAATTCTCCATCAGAGAAAGCTGCGCGTTGCCGGATATTATCATCAAGGGATTATTTACTTCATGCGCCATCTCAGAAACCAACGTGCCCAGAGAAGCAAGTTTTTCAGACTGCACCAGCATGTTTTGGGATTGTCTCAATTCCTCCAATTTCTTCTCCAGCTCTTCTCTTATCTTGTTATTATCATCCAGCATGCTTATCATTGTTTTGCGGGATTTTATCTCTTCTCTTAAGGCCTGGGCTAATTTTTCCTCAACTTTCTTGCGCTCGGTAATGTCCTGGTTTACGCCGAAAGTTCTGATTGTTCTTCCTTTCTCATCTTTGACGATAAAATAGCGCACAATAATATATCCGGTTTTTCCATCGGCGTAAATAATACGATGTTCAAACTGCCGGCTGAAATCAGGGTCATTAGTTTCACTGGCTTTATGATTTTCTAAACCCACTATATACATATCCTCAGGATGAATAAAATGCTTTGCATAATCAGCAGACGACATCGTATATCCGCCGAACTCCTTAGCAGTAGCACCAAACATCACGTAAAAGCAATCATTAAATATAAATAAGTCATTTACCACATCATATTCCCAGGGGCCGAGGTGCGCAATCCTAGCAGCATTGGACAGCTGGGCCATACTGTTACTAAGCACCTCCTCCACCTTTTTGCGCTCGGCTATTTCCGCAATCAACGTATTTCTGGAAACCATTGTCTTTTGCAAGCTCTCAGCCATTGCGTTAAAAGCTCTTGAAAGCTGGCCAATTTCATCTTTTGTGTTAGTTCCCACTTTATAATCCAGATTGCCGGAACCGATAATTTCGCTTCCTTTGCGCAGCACATGAATCGGGCGGGAGATAATCCCGCCGATAAATATTCCAATTAGCCAGGACAAAATAGGGACAACTATTATAATAGACATTAGTAAAGCTTTTATTTTCCACAATGGCGCAAAAACCTCTTTTTCGTCAATTTTTGTTATACAAATCCACTGCATCAACTTTATATGATCGTGAATGCCTAAAACCTTAATTCCTCTGTAATCTGTGTACACGAAAGGAACGTGCTTACATCCTTCTGTATTAAATTTTTCAATGTCTTTAAAAGCTTTTTTAATATTTTCGTTATCAAGTTTTAATTTAAGAAAAGTATCTTTTCTAAAACGAGAAGGTGTTATCATGTAGCCATTTTTATTTACAATATAAATCTCGCCTGTCTTTAAGAGCCCAGTTTCATCACTAGTTATTTTATTTACCCCCTCAAGGCTACTCCTGCCGACAATTACCCCTAAGAACTCTCCGGTGTTGTTGTCGATGATTGGCGCGGAAAAGGCACAAGAAGGTGTTTTCCTATATGTGGATATATAAGCATCCTTAATAAAAGCAGCTTTTTTAGCGCCTAAAAAATAAGGCTCTGTTCGTTTATCCAGCCCCATATCCGCTTTCTTATCTGAGGCGATAACCATTCCGGTTTTATCTAGAACGAAAAGGCTGTAAAAGTACTTAAGAGTCTCGCTCGTATCATTTAATCTCTGCATGGCATCGTTTAATCTTTGGTCATAGTCTCCGTCCTCTTTGCTGGTTAGCAATAACTGCTTAATGACAATACTTTCTGATAATTGCCTAGTCGCTTCCTTATTTGCTTCCAGAAAGGTTTCTATGTGGTAGGCTCTTGACTGAACGGCTGTGCTTAAATGGCTGAATATCGCTGCCTTCGTATTTTCCTTCTCTACACAGTAAATAATGCTTACTGCTGATATTGTCAAAATGGCCGTTGTGACAAAAAAAGAAATACTTATCTTATTTGCTATCTTCATAAAGTCTTCTCAAAAACATTGTATTTATCGTTTCCGCGGTGTTTGGTTTTAGTCATTTTATAATCACCATTTTCAATAATCTCAGGCCATAGCCTTTATTTGTTCTTTAATTCATTCGGCTCTTCCGTAAGCCTCTTAATTTCATTTTTTAATTCCAAAATCCGCTCTTCCCTGCCTATACTGGCTTTATAGAATATTTCAAGCTCTTTTAAGCGATTTTGAAGTTCAGTCTCAGCCTTCTTTTTCTCGGTAATGTCTTGCGCAAACCCCGCAAAGCCGTAAGGTTTGCCTTGTTCATTTTTGAGGAGAGTAGTTGTCATTATTGTCGGAAATGTTGTCCCGTCTTTGCGCATATGCCCTACTTCACCAATTTTGTACCCACTTTGCTTAACCATCACGTTGAACAAGATTACTTCATTCTCCAACTGTTCTTTAGTATGAAATATACCTACATGTTTACCTATCAGCTCTTCACTACTCGTGTATCCGTGCATAGCAACCCACGCGTAATTTGCGAACTGTATATCTCCTTCAATGTTTATAACGGCAACTCCTTCTGCCGCTTGCTCTACTATTGTTGACATCCGACGTATCTTTTCTTCTCCCTTCTTACGCTCGGTAATATCAAATACCCTCGCCTGAAGCACTTCCTTACCTTGCAATACCATCTTATCTAACAACACTTCAGCAGGAAAATCAGCGCCGTCCAAACGTCGGTGTAAGTGTTCAAACCGCATGCTGCCTTCTTTTAAAGCGAATGCAATATTATTCCTGGCGTAATCCATTGAATCGGTGCCATTCGGCTGAGTTGGAGGCGAAAAATCGGCTGGATGTTTGCTACAAAATTCCTCTTTGGAGGTACAACCAAAAAGCCGTAATGCTGCCTTATTGCAATCGAAAAAACCTTTTTCATCAAGGAGCATTATCGCGTCACTCGACGACTCATATAGGACTTGGAGCTTAATTTTACTCTCGAGTATCTTAGTTTCCGCCTTCTTGCGCTCGGTGATGTCCATGCAGGTTCCTACAATGCCAACCTGCTTGTCATTACCATCCGTCACTATGCTTGATGTCATAATGGATGGAAAGGATGAGCCATCTTTTCTGACCCTCTGAATCTCACCCCGCCAGTAGCCATTTTTTTTTATCTGTTCCCAAACCTTCGGGAAATTTTTTTTGCCTTCAGGTGTATCCAGCATAGAGGCCGGCTTTCCGATCAAATCATCAACCTGATACCCATGCATCTTCGCCCAGGCCGGATTGCCATAAACAAATATCCCCTTTAGATTCGCAATGCCGATTCCGTCCGATAAGCTTTCAATAACCTGACTGAGTCCGCTTAATCTTTGCTCTACCTCATTGTGGCGAGAGCGTTCTTGCGCCTCTTTTATTTCTTTATCAATAGCAACACAAAGCCGCGACAAATTACTTTTCATCAAATAGTCATGCGCGCCTTTTTTCATCATCGCCACCGCAGTTTCCTCACCGATAGTGCCGGATATGACAATAAAAGGAATATCAAGCTGTTTTTTTTGAACCAGATCTAAAGCCGCAAAGGCGCTAAAATGCGGCAGTTTATAGTCCGCAAGGATTATATCCCATTTCCCTTTGTCAAGAGCGGCTTTCATGGCATCTTCAGTTTCTATACGTTCAAAAACTATTTTATAACCGCCGGACTTGATCTTTTCAACAATCAATAAAGCGTCACTTTCTGAATCTTCAACTATCAATGCGTGTAATAGTTTATTCATTTGAATTTTCCTTTTTTGGCGGCGGCTCATTCATGAGCAGCCTGTAGAGCCCTAAGCTTTTTATCGCTTCTGAAAATTGTTGAAACTTTACGGGTTTACGAACATAGCTATTACAGCCTAAACTATAACCGTTAATCAGATCTTGTTCTTCTTTCGAAGACGTGAGTATGACAACAGGAAATAGTTTTGTCCGTTCATTAGCGCGTATCTGCTTCAATACTTCCAGGCCGTTTATTTTTGGTAATTTTATGTCAAGCAAGATAACCGCCGGCATTCTGTCCGGGCCGTTATCTGTGTATTTTTCTCTCATAAAAAGATAGTCAAGGGCTTCTTGCCCATCCCTTACCACTACCACCTCATTAGTTATTCTATTTTCCTTTAAGGCTTCCAATGTAAGTTTAATATCATCGCCTCTGTCCTATACAAGCAAAATAATTTTCTTCATTGTTTCCCTCTCTTTTTTAATCTAAAGTTTTGCAAGTGTGAAGTAAAATGTCACGCTTTTTCTCAACTCACTTTCCGCCCAAATACGGCCGCCATGTTTGTGGATTATTCGCTGCACCGTCGCAAGGCCTATGCCTGTTCCCGGAAATTCGGATTCTGAATGAAGCCGCTGAAAAGCGTCGAATAGCTTGTCTTTATATTTTACATCAAAACCAGCTCCATTGTCACGCACAAAATATTGCGCTTCCTCTTTAGGTGAATTGTAACTCATAGTGCGACACTTTCAAGCGTTAGATCACTATTACCTTGAATATATTTGTCGTCTGTTAAAATGTTTTTGTTTATTATTTGATTTGGTTTTTGATCTTGACCCGGGACGACACAGAGAACGCCCCCTACAGGATTGGTTATTTGAATGATTGCATGAACATGATTTGGCATGACAACATGATTATCAATTATCGTGTCTGAATAATATTCTGGTAATGTTCTTAATATTTGGTCAATTGTTTGGCCGGCAATGTTTCAATTTTTTCCGTTCAACAACCTGTTTTTAGCTTGCACATTGTACTCGTTCCCATCTTCTTACTCCCACCCCGGGGTGGGTGTATTTCCTCACTTTTTACTCTTCTATAAACAACTCCTTCACCATCCTGTTATTGAGAAAAATGACATGCGATACCGCACCTATTGCTATACATAGCCAAATAAACCCGTCACTTAGCCAGGCTTCAGTGTCGGTAAAAGCATCTTTTATGCCGGCAACTACAGTTACGATTATACAAAATGAAACAAATAGCCAAAACACCGAAAGAGCCTTGCGAGCCCACGGTTCCCTTCTGAATATCCCTATTCCTATTTTTATGACAATAGCTCCGACGATACCACCGATTATTTGTATAAAGAATGAGCTCGCAGCATTGTTTAGCTGGTGACTATACAGGCTTATAGCCAGGCCTATAGTAAACACCCAAAACCATATAAATAACGCGGAAAGAATACCAATAACTCCTATTATGTTGAGCAAAATATTACATGTTTTTATGCTTTTCATAACGCGTTGTCCCCCCTTTATTCTGTCCAAATCCGCGGGTTATTTGTTATATTTTTTAACGACGGTTTATCAAAGATTATAGGATCCGGCCTTTCTTGTCCTGGCATTATTTGGCGGGCGATTTATTAGAAAATTTATTTTTTTTGCTCATAAAAAATATTATCTATGTGAAAAATACAGCCTTCTGGATTTTTTTCTTTTGCAGCAGTCCAATAAAAACCTATATCAATGTCAAAAATTTCTTTCCTTCAAGAGCTATTTCATGTTTTTGCCATTCTTTTGATAAAGACAATGGCCCAATACTAATCCTATTAGATTTGCTTGTATGTCCCAATCCTAAATCACTAATTATTTCACCACCTTGTTCACCACGGATATAAAATACCATTTTTTGTGCTTCTTTCAAGTTAAATCCTGGAAATATAATCATTCCTGCTGAACTTATATTACGATTCCAAAATATTCCTGCCCATTCATTTCCTTGCTTAGATTCAGCGCTATAGTCTATTTTAATACAAGTTGGAGTAGAATATGCATTTTCTTTCCACGCAGTGTCTATTTGTATGTCACCGTAATCACCAGCCCATTCAGCTGGTACATAGTGATTTACACGACTTCCTCGATTTTCGTAAACCCAGAACTTTCCTTCAGTAAATTTAGCAGTAATAGCTTCAATTTTCTTTTCAATTTTTTCTTCTGCTTGAATTATATTTATAAAGCATATCGAAAGAAGTAAAAATGTAATTATAAGTATAAACTTTTTCATTATTTTTTATTTTTCTAACAATTAATATACATACTATGCATTCCAAAGTTAAGAATGTTTATTTGGGTCCCAATATCTTAATGATCAGATAAATGAGGCTTAAACCAATTAATCCCCAGCCGACTATTACAAGAGTATGCTTTCTTTTTGCTTTTTGGTCTTCTGTTGCATTTTTAGGTATTAGCGCGGATGGAAATTGCAATACCACAATTCCACCAACTAGAGGAATTAATATATCGATATAACTCATTTTTCTCCTTTTGCTATCCCTAACAAGGAATTAATTGAATTAATAGGGTCACCCCTATTTTTCCCATTGCCCCTGACTCTTTTTATTATTTTCCCAGATCTTCTTTTTATCCAACCGCTATTCCACTTCGTACCGCACTCCCACCCCGGGGGTGGTCTTTTCTCACTTCGTAGGTGGAATATTTCAACTACGTCTTCAACCTAACTCTGACATCAGGAGTCAGAGTTAATATAATCCAGCAAAGCAAAAGCTCAGGTCTTGCTTGTTCCGCCGTTGTTTTGCGGGGAATTTTGACATTTCCCTTCTTTCATCCTCTAATCAACCTACGAGGTTGAATTTTCGCCGCTTAGTTTTAGTCCCAATCTATATTTGTTTTTACTATTCCTTAAAAAGCGAAAACAGCACAGTTAAACCCTAATTCCACCTACGAAGCGGAAATGGTTTCCGGAAAAAATAAGAGCAAACACACAATACCTGAATAAAATACAACGCGACTCTAATTGGTTTTTTAGCTATTATGCTTTATTCCTGGAAAAAATCTCAGTGTTTCAATCTACACATTTTTTAAATTCTTTTTCAAATTCTTCAGGTATATATGGCCGTCCTTTTAAGTTTAGGGCGGCTCCTATCACCTTTCCTTTAAGAACAAGCTTGTTCTCAGGCAACTGATAAATATCTTGAAGAAACGAAAATTTGATTTTTGATTCTCTTTCCATATTTAATCCAATAATGAATCTATCCCTGCTGGTTAAAGAAGACTTGTAGTCCAATTCCACTCGAACCACTACAAGATTTACCCTTTTTGCGCGTATTCCTTAAAATCAATACCAATACTTCTTAAGTACTCATGTCGGACAGGTGATAAATAATTCTGGTAAACAGAATTGTTAACAATCCCTTGTATATCACATTCGTAATCTCTAACAGCCATTTCCATAGAAAACGCATAACCATCCATATTTTTTCTCCAATTTTATATTTTCTCTTCTAATAATTAATAAATAGAAACAGCTTCTCCCCTTTTAGCGTTCTAAAAGATAGCGGTTGAATTCCTTTTCAGTGAGCCTCTTTCTGCTTTTAATCCCTATCTCCATGCTTTGGATGTAATACTTTGGCGGCTTAGCGGGATTTTTCTCTACCGAATAAATCAGATATCCGGATGTAGAACGAATAAAGGCATGGCTTTCTTTAAAATTAGGAGTAAATGTCATCCTGATGGCATTACTGCCGTCAGGTTTCTGTAAATAAAGGTCATTGTTTTTTCTTACAAGCTCAAAATTACCGTAGCGGGTAAAAATCTTGTCATCAGCTTTTCTGAATTCCCTTTTAGCAGCAGAACAGCCGGAGCCGGCAAAAACCAGATAAATAATCAAAACTATACTGCCTAAAACAAATTTGCTTTTCATAATAATTCCTCTCATATTAATTCGGTAAGGCCTAATGCGTTCAATAACCAGTCAATATTTAATCCGAGATTTTTATCCCTGTTTTGTTTTTCTATTCCCTTTATGTGTAACTTCATAAGGTTAATTAGCTGTATCTTCATAGCAGGCTTTTTTGCTGCCTGGCGCGGAGTCATCCCATCTAAGGCGGGGATATCTTCATCAAGGAATTTTTCATAACGATTTTTATAAAAATCCCGCATTAGTTTCCGCTCAATTTCAGGAGGGATAGAATTGCTTTTTTCTGTAGCAGACTCTCTTTTCCGCTTACCAATTGTCTCGGCATGCTGTTTAGCCATATCTATAACAGCCTCATTTTTTAAAACAACTAATTCTTTAAAATATTTTTTAATCATTTTTTTAGCAAAAACATATTTTTGCTTAGAAAATGTCTCAATAATTAAATTATCAGGATAAAGGATGATATTTCCAACAGTACCTACCCACAGGTTTTCATCCTTATGCCTGAATGCGGGCAGCATTTTCGCCTCAAGCTTCTTTGATTCTCCCCGGCGTAACCATTGGTAATAACACGCGCCGGGAGAATCTTTTTCTTCGGGATTTCTATCTCTTACGCTAAATTCAGGATATTTATCCAACACGGCTTTTACTTCTTCAACTTTACCTTTCAAGGTATACATTGCTTTACACTGATGGATGTCCATTCTGCCTACCATAGCTTTAGTTTTCTCTCGAGTAAGTTCAAAGTTTAACCGGCAAAAGGAACCGAAATTTTCTGATAAATACTGTTTTATTGTAAGTTGGCGGCGTTTGAGGGAATCTTTTTTAAACGCTTCCCGCAAAGTATTCATAAATTCAGTGCAAATCATATCAGGCACTTCTATGGCGTTATTAGCCATTCGGCTGAAATGCGGGTAGTGATTAATCCAGGTTATTAGTTGGGTGAATCGAGAGATAGATTTCACTATGCTTCGGTCAAATAAGATAAACTTTTCCTGCTTTGGGTCCAATAGGTCAATGCACTCCATTGCCTGATAATCCAGTATTTTTTGTATCTCGATAATAGTGGCATAGGAATTATCAATCCGGCAATTCAGCATCATCCGTTCATCATTCGTCAACCCCTGCCATCCCTGATTTTTCCATTGTAGTGCCAGGGTTTGATTTCTATGATCTTTTTTGACAAAAAGCAGATAATAAATTGCTGCGCCTGCGGCGGTCTCTTTAGTGTGCTCAGTTGGTTCATCCTGATAGATCATGCTTTCAAGCACTTTCTCAAACTTCTCTCTGCCGTAATGAGGAATAACATAGCTCATTATTTTTTGCGCCAGAATCTCATCTATCTTTAACCATAGATCGTATCCTTTTATGCTAAAAGGATAGTATTCACATTCTCTGCTGCAGGATATTTCTGTGCCTCGTTTTGAACCACAGCAGGATGAACAAATCATTTTCTCCAAAATAGGACATAACCTCCTTGCCTTACGCTCACAAATTCCACATTTATTGCCTGATTTAGCCATACCTTCTCCTAATATTGTGCCAAAATTCTCTTTTTAATTGTTCATATACGTTAAATACAATGGGGTATATAGCGTAATTATCAATTACACCCATCAGTCTGAAGATAAAATCTCTTTTATGCAAATGAGAAGAAAATAGGGACAACGACTATATATTTTTCTTTTCCGTCCTCTTGTCCTCCATAGCCTTGGCGAAGGAGGATCCGTTTCACTCTCTTT
>JAGLQQ010000235.1 GCA_023136735.1 Candidatus Omnitrophota bacterium
ACTTTTAACTTGAATTCGTAACTCATAATTCGTCATTCATAATTCGTAATTCGTCCGGTTTTATCTTCCATTTCCCCGTTTTATTCCATAAAGCTTCATCTTATTATAAAGCGTAGTCCGGTTAATACCAAGATACGCCGCGGTTCTTGTGCAATTCCAGTTTGTATGGGTTAGGGCATCAAGAATAATATCTCTTTCCGGATGTTTTAAAGCTGTTTTTAGAGAAAAACTTTCTTTGACCGTGCTGGTATTGTTGGCATATGTTACAACGCTTGATACCTTTATGCTATCCGGCAAGTCTTTTTGATGAATACAATTACCTCTAACCAGGATACATGCCCGCTCCACTGTGTTTTCAAGCTCTCTAATATTTCCCGGCCAGGAATAGTGCATAAGCTTATCCATAGTATCTTGAGCTACACTTTCAATAATACCGCCGTTCCTATTCGTCCTTATCAGATTATATTTATCAAGAAAATGCTGCACCAATAACGGGATATCGCCAACCCTATCCCGCAGCGGCGGAAGATCTATATTAATAACATTCAGACGCCAGAACAAATCACCCCGAAAACTTCCCAGTTTAACCAGCTCTTCAAGCTTCTGGTTAGTCGCGGCAATAACTCTTACATCTGAGGTGAGTGTTTTAACATCGCCTACCCGCTCATAATGTCCCTCTTCCAATATTCTAAGCAGCTTTACCTGTAAGCTTGAGGAACAGGTATCAATTTCATCAAGCAGAATTGTTCCGCCATTAGCCAGTTCAAACCTGCCTGCCCTGTCTTTTATTGCTCCGGTAAATGATCCCTTTACATGGCCGAATAATTCACTTTCAAGCAAAGTCTCAGGAAGAGCTCCGCAGCTAATTTCAATAAATGGTCTTGAACGGCGCTGCTCATCTGCCTGATGAATAGACTGAGCTACCATTCTCTTTCCTGTTCCGCTTTCACCATGAATAAGCACAGTTGAAGAAGTATCGGCAATAGCCTCGATCATGGAATAGATATTCTGCATTTTTTCATCTTTTCCCAATACAGCATGAAACCTGTGCCTACCTGTTTCATGCCTTTGAGGCAAAACAGCGATCTTATTAGTGTTACCGTTATCATCAATAGATTGAACCTCAGTCCCGCCGCTATTATCTATTTTCTTAAGCAGATCTGTAATCTGCGCATCTTCAAAAGGCTTGGAAATATAATCAACTGCTCCGAGTCTCATTGCCTCGACCGCATTTTCAATCTGACCATAAGCACTCATCAAAACAACCTGAGTACGCGGATACTGTTTTCTAACCTGCCTAAGAAGATCCATACCTCCAAGATTAGGCATTTTCATATCAGTCATAAGTATATCCACAGAATAATTCTTTAATATTTCCAGAGCCTGCACTCCGTCCTTCGCAGTCGTTACATTATAGCCCTGATAACGCAAAGTCTCTTTTAATGATTTTCGTACTAACGGTTCATCATCAGTAATAAGCACATGTGTCTTCATGATATCCCTCCCACTGGAATTTTAATTGTAAATTTCACTCCTCCGTGAGACACACTTTTCATTTCAATTTTCCCTTTATAACAATCTATGATTTCTTTAACAATAGCAAGCCCTAATCCTTTACCCTTTGACTTTGTACTAAAAAAAGGCTCAAATATTTTATTCTTCAAATCCTCATCTATACCTATCCCGGAATCTATAAAATCAATACAAACATGGCCATTACTGCGATAATTTTTTATGATGATTTTGCCGTCTTTATCTATAGCATCCAGCGAATTTTTAACAAAATTCATAAACACCTGCTCAAGGCCGCAATCACTTATTTTCGGCAGATCATTGGCAAGCCGCAGCTGAATCTCTACATTTTTGCAATGCGCTTCATGCTGATTGAATGATACTACCTTCTTTAAAAGTAAATTTATATCCACATCATCTCTGGTTAGAGGATTGCGATTTCTATCCCCGGCAAAAGAGAATTGAAGCATGGATTTTATAATCCCGGCCATTCTTTTTAAACCAGACTGTATTTCAAGTAAATACTCTCTCAAAGAATCATTCTGATCTCCGATATTGCTCAAACAAAGCCTTGTATAACGCATAATCCCATCAAGCGGATTATTCAGCTCATGAGCAACAGCAGAAGTAAACTTTGTTATTGCGGTAGAATCCTTAAAACATTTAAGCTGCTTTTCAAGATGTTCACAATGGATCATCTTTTCAATAGTTTTTGCAGCACTCATAGCAATAGCACTGATAAAAGAAAGCTCTTTTAAAGTAAACGGCTTTTCGTTATTTTTTTCCGTAATATTTATTACACCCAGAAGCTTCCCTGAATACATCAACGGCACAGATAAAAAAGAATTAGTACGGTAATCTTTCTGGCGGCATCTATCCTTAACAAAGTTTTCCTTGCTTACATCTTCAACTAAAAGCGGTCTCCTTTGCTCAGCCACAAGGCCTGATATTCCCTCTCCGAATCTCAAGCGTTTGCCAAGAATTGATGCTTCATTTCTTCCTCTGGCAACACGCACAACAACCTCTCTACTGCTTTTAGAAACAAGCATTATAGAGCCGCTATCTGATTCCAGAATATCAAGGCATTGATTAAGTATAGATTCCAAATATTCCTGCATTATCCAGTTATCCCGTTTCCCAGTTACCAGCTTCCAGTTTCCAGTTTCCAGTTTTCAGTTTTCAGTTATTTTTTGAACTTTATGCTTTATGCTTTACGCTTTTCACTCATAATTCGTCATTCATAACTATTCTTCCAGTTATCCCGTTTCCCAGTTACCAGTTACCAGTTACCAGTTTCCAGTTTTCAGTTTTCAGTTATTTTTTGAACTTTATGCTTTACTCTTTTCCAGTTTTTCATTCATAATTCATAACTATTCTTCC
>JAGLQQ010000236.1 GCA_023136735.1 Candidatus Omnitrophota bacterium
ACTTAAATTTTTTATTATGAAAGTTGCTGTATATCACAATAATAACGATATCCGATTAGAAGAGCGTCCTGTCCCTGAGATAGGTGACGGAGAGCTTCTGGTAAAAGTAATGGCCAGCGGTATCTGCGGAACAGATATAATGCAGTGGTACAGGGTTAAAAAGGGTCCGCGTGTATTGGGTCATGAAATAGCCGGATATGTAGTAACCTCAAATTCCGATCGATTTATAAAAGATGATCGAGTCTTTGTCAGTCACCATGTTCCTTGTAATAGTTGTAAATATTGTTTGTCAGGCAATCATACTGCTTGTGATGTTCTGCACGCTGGTAATTTTGAGCCTGGTGGGTTTAGTGAATTTATCAGAGCCCCTAAAGAAAATGTTGATTCCGGCACCTATATCCTACCTGATCATGTAACTTATGAAGAAGGCACAATGGTCGAGCCCTTGGCCTGTGTTATCAGAGGACAGCGGATAATTGATGTGCAAAAGGATGATACAATACTTGTTTTAGGAAGTGGAATCTCAGGGCTTATGAATATAGCGCTTGCAAAATTAAAGGGAGCGCGGGTTATTGCTACTGATATTGATGAATATCGGCTGAGTAAAGCAAGAGAGTTTGGAGCAGATGAAGCAATAAACGCAGGGGATAATATATCGCTAAAGGCAGACAAGGTAATCGTGTGCACCGGGGCCTTTTCGGCAATTGAACAGGCATTTGCGAATATTGATAAAAAAGGCACGATCTTGCTTTTTGCCGTGCCGAAAGAAGATATTAAGATACCAAATGTAGAAGTATGGAGGAACGAGCTCACGATTACTTCATCATATGGAGCAGCGCCGGTTGACCTGGAAGGGGCATTGGGTATAATTAAAAATAAAGATATCCAGGTTGAAAAACTGATATCACATAGATTTTCACTTAAAGATATAGCTCAGGGTTTTAAAATAGCATCTGAAGCTAAAGAATCTTTAAAAGTTATTGTAAACCCGTAGATTTTAATGAAAAGGAGAAGAGCGTAATGAATGAAAAAGTGTTAAGTACTCTAAAAGAAAAGTGTAGTTTGGAGAATATGAAAAAATTGATGGATTTAAATAATCCGGAAGTTTTAAGGTTTATTGAAGAATATGTGGAATTATGTAATCCCGATTCTGTTTTTATCAGGACTGATTCAGCAAAGGATATTGATCATATCCGAAATCGTTCTAAAGAACTTGGAGAAGAAATTGCTTTGAATGCAAAGGGTCATACCATGCATTTTGATAGTATGAAGGATCAGGCCCGGGATAAAGCAAATACTAAATTTTTGGTGACACCAGATATGAAGTTCGGCGCGCATATACATTCCACAGAACGTAATGCCGGGCTTGCTGAGGTAAAGGGATTTCTCAAAGATATAATGGTAGGCAAGCAGATGTATATACTTTTTATGTGCCTTGGCCCTGTTAATTCTGATTTTTCCATATATGCAGTGCAGATAACTGATTCAGCTTATGTTGCGCATTCAGAAGATATCCTTTATCGTCCGGCATATGAGGCATTTAAATCTAAGGATAAGGAGATAGAATTCTTTAAATATGTGCATTCTGCCGGAGAGCTTGAGAATAATGTGAGTAAAAATGTTGATAAGCGAAGAGTTTATATGGATCTGGTTGACGGTATTGTTTTTACTACTAATACTCAATATGCGGGTAATACAGTAGGACTTAAAAAGCTTTCTCTGCGTCTTGCGATTAATAAAGCAGATAAAGAAGGCTGGCTAGCAGAGCATATGTTTCTTCTGGGGGTAAAAGGCCCGAATGGTAGAAAATCTTATTTTACAGGTGCATATCCCAGTGCTTGTGGAAAAACTTCTACATGTATGGTAAAGGGCGAGGGTATCGTCGGAGATGATATTGCTTATTTGCGCAAAAAAGACGGAAGTGTTTATGCTGTAAATGTAGAGCGCGGGATATTCGGAATAATCAAAGATGTAAATTCAAAAGATGATCCGTTGATTTGGGATGTGCTTACAACAGAAGGGGAAGTAATATTTTCAAACGTTTTAAATAAAGAGGGTGTTCCTTATTGGCAGGGAGATGGACGGAAAATGCCTGATTCAGGTGTCAATTATTCAGGAGATTGGATTAAAGGCAAAAAAGACGCAAATAATAAAGAAATTCTTTATTCGCATAGTAATGCCCGCTACACTATCCCAATAAAAACACTAAAAAATTGTGATGCTAAACTGGAAGACCCTCAGGGCGCAAAGGTCGACGGTATTATTTACGGCGGCAGGGATTCTGACACATGGCCTCCGGTATTCCAGAGCCTTGATTGGGCGCATGGTGTGGTGACTTTGGCCAGCTCTCTGGAATCAGAAACAACTTCTGCTACTATTGGACAGGAGGGTGTACGCAATTTCTGTTTAATGGCAAATCTTGACTTTTTGTCGATTCCAGTCGGCAACTATATTCAAAACCATCTTAAATTCGTTGATGATATAACTGATAAGCCGATAATTTTTGGCGCGAATTATTTTTTGAAAGATAAAGATGGACAGTATATAAGTGGTAAACATGATAAACGAGTTTGGCTTAAGTGGATGGAACTAAGAGTTCACGGAGATGTCGAGGTTATAGAAACTCCGATTGGGTTATTACCTAAATATGAAGACATTCAACGCCTTTTTAAAGAAGTTTTGGATATTGATTTCACAAAAGATGATTACAATAACTTCTTTAAGATCAGAGTTAAAGAAAATATCTCTAAGATTGATCGCATACTTGAGGTTTATAAAAATCAGGTTGTTGATGCTCCAGAGGTACTGTTTGCATTATTAAATGATCAGAAAAAGCGTCTTGTTGATGCGCAGAAAAAATATGGCGATTATATAGAGCCGGAAAAATTTAATTGATATCAAAAAATATTGATTGGAGGATTATCATGACACAAAATGCAATGACTACGATAGAATTAAAAGACATACCGTTTTTTAAGCGTGGTAAAGTAAGAGAAATTTATGATCTGGATGATAAGCTTTTGATTATATCATCAGACCGGATTTCCTGTTTTGATGTTATTCTTCCTACTGCGATACCGGGCAAAGGTGAGGTTCTTACAAAGGTTTCCGAATTTTGGTTTGATTTCACAAAAGATATTATCCCGCATCATTTGATTACAGCAAATGTCGAAGAATTTCCTCAAAGCTTGGCTAAATACAAAGATGTGTTAAGAGGCCGCTCAATGTTAGTAAAAAAAACAGAGCCTTTATCAGTGGAATGTGTCGTTCGAGGATATTTGTCTGGTTCGGGATGGAAGGACTATAAAAAAACCGGAGCAATTTGCGGGATTAAACTGCCTGAGGGATTGAAAGAATCAGATAAACTGCCTGAAGTGATTTTTACGCCTTCAACAAAAGCAGAAGTTGGCCATGATGAAAATGTTTCACAGGAATATATTGAGAAACAGATAGGCAAGCAAACGACTGATAAATTAAAAGAATTGAGTATTGCTATTTATACAAAGGCGCGTGATTATGCTGAAAAACATGGTATTATTATAGCGGACACCAAATTTGAATTTGGAAAACTCGGCGATGAAATCATACTTATTGATGAGGTTTTGACTCCTGATTCTTCCCGCTTTTGGCCGCTGGATGAATATACTCCAGGTAAAAGTCAGCCAAGTTTTGATAAGCAATTTGTCAGAGATTATCTTGAAACGCTTGACTGGGATAAAACACCTCCTGGCCCGCAGCTTCCTGATGAAATTGTAGCTAAAACAAAAGATAAGTATTTGCAAGCACTAAACATCTTAACCAAGAGTTAAGATATTACTTTAATGTTTTGAAAGAGATTAGTGGATGAAGAGGCATATTGATAGATGTTGGGAGCATATGAGATGCTCGGAAGAACGGACATGCTCAGCTTATCCTGATAAGGGACAAGTATGCTGGGAGGTCGCAGGCACAATGCAGAACAATGAGGCTCATAAAAGACTTGAAAAGCAGGCGAAAATGGCGCGACAGGAAGGTCGCGATATGACGGAGCAGGAGATGCTTTTGCTTCATCCTTCAAAAGTGGCTAAGCTTTGCAAATATGTTGAACGCTATGGATCTTGTAAGTGCTGTCCTTATTACCAGTACGTAGAAAAAATGGACAAAACGATGAAGATCAGAAGGAATTTTGATGCTTTTTAATGCCTCTGTTTTAGAGTCCCCATTTTTATATTGAATTCCAGAAGTATTTTGCGCAAGTTATTAATAGGCAGCCCTACTACATTATAAAAATCCCCTTCAATTCTCCTTATGAACATATCTGATTTTTCCTGTATGGCGTATGCTCCGGCTTTATCATGATTTTTTTTTGAAAGCATGAGAATCTGAGGAGAGGATAATTTCCTTGTGAAAATAGTTGATTTTTCTATGTCTACTATTTTTCTGTTTTCTTTGGTGTTAATGACTGCTATTGCTGTGAAAACAAAATGTTTTGTTCCGTTTAGAGCAGAAAGAATAGCTTGGGCATCGCGGATGTTTTTTGGCTTCCCGAATATTTTATTATTAAGAACAACGATTGTATCAGCGGCGATTATTATGGCATTGCCTTGCGTTGAGGCTATGTTTTCAGCCTTAGAGAGTGCAAGGCTGAGGCAGTAGTGTTCAACCGAGGTGCAGGTGTTTGGACCTTCTGTGATTTTGCTAGGCTTTACAGAGATGTTAAGGCCAGCTTTTTCTAAAAGTTCTTTGCGTCTTGGGGATGCAGAGGCAAGAATGATTTTCATAACTATTGTTGAACTTTATCAAGATAAGTTTGAGCATTTGCTTTGAGTTTAATATCCTCAAACCAATTATTTAGAAATTCCGCTTTCTTAGTGTTAAGAACTTTTCTTGAGTATTCTGTTCTTTTCTCCTCGAATTTTTCCATATCCAATGGTTTTATTTCATTTAAACTGATTAAACAAAACCCTGATTGTGTTTTAATTAAGGCTGATAGATCATCTTTCTTAAGCTGTAGCGCAGCTGCAGAAAACTCTTTGCTTAAGCCCAGTTCAGGAATATATCCTGCTCGAGTTATATTGTCGGCTTTTTTTACAGCAAAGCCTAGCTCAAGTGAAGCATCTTCAAAACTAATTTTCTTCGTATTCATAAGGTCAATAAGTTCTGTGCGTACTTGCTCGCTTTTTTGACGGGCAAGAACTTGTGACTGTGATTCTATATAGTGTTTTCTTACCTCAGTTGACACCTCAGCATATTCGGGGATATAAGGTCCAATTTTTTTAATAGGTTTTAAAATATAAAGAGCAGTAGGTGTTTTAATTATTTGACTTACTTCTCCTGGTTTTAAGGAGAATGCCGCTTTTAGAAAAGGAAAACTTAAACCGATTTCCGGGATTTGATCAAACATAGAAAAAGGACCGGTTTCTTTCGCAATAAGATTGTGTTCTTTGGCCACATCATCAAAATTTACATCTCCGTATAGTGTATTCATAATAGTTCGCGAAAGGCCGGTGGCTTGGTTAATCATTTCTTTTTCAAGTAACTTAACTTTTATTGATTCTGATACCGCTGTGATGGCTTTATATTCTATGGCAGCTTCCTTGTTATCATTAGTTTGTTCCAGTTTAAACTCATCTTTATTGTTGTCATAATATTTTTTTATTCGTTCGTCAGTTATTAGAGTTGTTTCCTTGAATTGCTCCAGCTTTATTTGGATATATTTGACGTTGACTTGCTCCTGTGTTCTGAATTTCTCTTTATTATGTTCATAATAACCTTTAATGTCATCTTCGTTATCAATCAAAACTGCTTCTTGGAAAGTCTTGGGCTCGATGAGTAGATAAGAAGCAGAGGCTTGTTCAAATTCTTGTCTATAAGCATTTTCAACTTCCAAATCACTGACGATAAGATTTTCTGTCAGTTTTGCCATAAACTTGTTTATCATGATAGAGTGTTTAACCCCACTTTCAAACTCAGATGGAGATTGCTGGAAAACACGGGCAATAATCATGGCATAGTTTTCAGGCGCCAAATCAGCATATTTAAATATCGGTAGATTCCTGATGAACTTAAGTATCTCTTTATTGCTTATTTTTATATTTTCCTTTTTTGCTGCTTCTAGAATAATTAATCGTGTCCAGGTTTGTTCGTCTAAGTTGTTGTATTGCTCTGGCTGTTCTCCGTATTGCATCCAAAGCTCATTACGTATAGCATGTTTTTCTGAAGAAAAATCCTTCCAGGCTACTTTTTTATTGAAAACCTTTCCCGCAAATCCACTTTTACGGTTCTTCACTGCACTGGCGATATTCCAAAGTACAAAAGCGGGCACAATAACTATCGCAACGCTCCAGACTATTGTTTTAGTGTATTTTCTTAAATTTTTAAAAATCATATTTTCCTCCTAAAATTTAACTCTTAATAATGACAGTAAGTTCTGCTTTTGTGGTATAAGCAGTAGAACTAATTCAATTACTTTAAATGTTCATTCAGTATAACGAAAAAATTATAATTTTGCAAATTTTTTGACAAAAGTCTGTATGTGTGGTAATTTTTAAAATTAGATATGGATAAATATAAAGAGTTTATAAATACTCACCTTTACTGGCCAGAGAGATGGGCTTGTGCACGGATCTTCCGGGAATAATAGTGTCAAGCAGGGCAGATCTATGTTAATTAAGGCCAGCGGTTGTTTTATGGAGGAAGCAAAGCGAGAAGATTTCGTGGGTGTTGGCATTGATACACTAAGTTGTAAACAAAAATCTTCCCGGCCAAGTTGTGAATTCAGAATGCATGCTTTTTATTATAGACAGCGTCCGGATACTAAATGCGTTATACATGTACCCAATATATGCTACTACGTTAGCAGCCTGTTTTGTAAAGCCAAAACTTATTGGACCTGAATTTATTTTGGGCATTGGTTCTGATATCGGGGTTATAGATTATATATATCCCGGGACAGAAAAGCTGGCAAGTAAAGCGGGGCAGGTTATTGAAAAAAGTAATGTTATATATTTGAAGAATCCTGGATTACTTAGTGTTGGCAGGGATTCGAAAGAAGCGTATACCCGGACAATACTAGCTGAGCAAATGGCAAAGATGCCGGCGATATCTTTGTCTATGGGGAGAAACATCAAAGCTTTAAATGCCAAGCAGATCAGTATGCTTTTAAAAACGATATCATAGGGGATGGCACAGAGTGATTTATGCTAGATGTTAGTGTTAATAATCGAATAAAACTCGCTTTGAATTTTAAAGAGCCGGATAGTGTCCCGGTTTGTGATTTTATTGATAACCCTAAAATTTTCCGCTATTTTAGCCACAGCAAAGATCTTTCCATAGAAAATAAGGTAAGGGCCTATCATGAGCTGGGCATTGATGTGTGCTGGCAGTTTGAAAGGCGAAGGAATTATCGCCATGAAGGATTGTTGAAAAGACTTCAAAAATTTGCTCTGCGTAAGCCGAAAATGGAAGCTCTCAATACGGAAGAACTAAATGAAGAGATGGAGGATTTCTCTCAGCAGCAAAGCCTTTTTGCTCCCTATACGTATTTAGCTATGTCAGCAGAGGGAATTCTAAGTGTTGCCTATAAAGCGCTAGGTTATGAGGAATTTTGCAGAAAAATGTATGTTGAATTAATACAGGTAGAGAGGTTGATTGACATATACGCGGAAAACTTATATCAGCGAGCGTTTTTGTTCTCGGGCGCTGACTTGGGGCCGATTTTTTTTATCAACGATGATATTGCTTATGACAAAGGGCTTATGTTTTCAAAGGTATTTTTAGAGCAGCAATGGCTTCCGCGGATTAAAAGATCGATAGAGCCGCTTAAAGAAAAAGGGATAAAGGTTATCCTTCATTCCCGCGGTAATATTACCGAGATTGTAGACTCACTGATTAATTTTGGTATTGATGGTATTCATCCTATAGATAAGCAAAGCGGAATGGATATCGGAATATTAAAAAAAACCTACGCAAAAACCCTACTTTTATTCGGCAATATTGATATTTCTGATTCTAATGATAGCTTTAGCATAGAAGAAAAGACTAAAAGATGTATTAAGAACGCATCTTTTGATGGAGGTCATTTTATTGGGTCAGCTAAAGGCATTGGCAAGAATTTAAGAATGCGGGAAGTTTTTGCATATTTCACCTCACTTAAAGAATACGGAAAATATTCTCCTTCTGAGATCGATTCATAATTAGTAGTCTGAACCCATTCTGGCGTAATCTTTTAAACTATTTGTAAAAGCTTTTATAATATGCTATACTATATCTAGAGGGGTAATGGATTGAGCCGCTCAACATATAGTATAAAAGGAATAAAATGATGGATTATTTATGCCCACTTAATAAAATGATTATAAAACATGGTAAAAAACAATTGATTTTGCTCCTATGTATTGTTCTAGCTGTAATTCTCGCTTTAACCTTTGTAACGAAAGCTTACGCTGATAATTTGAAAGAGATCATTGAAAAAGCATCTCGGAATTATCAAGTTTCTTTGGAGTTAATATATCAGGTGATTGAGGTAGAAAGCAGCTTTAATCCATATGCTGTCTCTATCGCAGATGCACGCGGTCTTATGCAGATAACACGACCTACTTGGGACTGGATATGTCGTGATTTTCTGCAGGTTTCTTGGTCCTTTGAGGAGGATTCATTCAACCGAGAAAAAAATATTATTGTGGGAACCAGGTTTTTAGCTTGGATAAATAATTATCTTAACAAACATGCAAATGAATTGAATGCAAATCATAATGACTTAGTTCTAGCCTGTTATAATGCCGGGCCAGGCACAGTGAAAAGATATGGATTTAGAGTTCCTCCTTTTAAAGAAACCCAAAATTATATCGCTCGGATCAGCTCTGGTTTCTGATAATTTGCCCCTCTTGTTTATTTGTAAATTCATGCAATATCCTGCAATACATAAGTTATAATTATAGTGGTTTTAAAATTTCTGTTATGGTAAACTAATTTACTAAGTGTTTAACTAGGTCGATAGGTTTTTTTGAATAACTAAAATTCTTTACTGGTTACATAAATAAGAAAAATATAATTGAATTCTGAATGAAATGGTATATAATATAATCGCTGGAGTTTTATACATAGTAGCGACACCAATAGGAAATCTGAGGGATATTACTTTCAGGGCGATTGATGTATTGTCTGCGGTGGATATGATTGCTTGTGAGGATACACGCCACACACGGATCTTATTAAACAGATATGAGATAAAAAAGCCGTTACTAAGTTATTTTGAATATAATAAATTAAAACGGATTGATTTGATTATTTGCTCTTTGAAGGAAGGTAAAAGCATTGCTTTAGTTTCAGATGCAGGAACTCCTGGAATCTCAGATCCTGGGGCAAGTTTAATTAAGAAGGCTATTGATGAGGGGATAAAAGTTGAAGCTATCCCTGGTGCATCAGCGCTGCTTACGGCTTTAACGGTTTCTGGAGTGCCAATGCATAAGTTTACTTATGTGGGATTTTTACCTGTTAAAGCAGGAGCAAGGAAAAAGGCACTCGTTCAATTAAAAGCAGAGGACAAGACAGTTGTAATCTATGAATCACCGCATAGACTTATTAAGACACTCCTGGCAATTAAGGAAATTTTTGGTAATATTAATATTGTTATAGCGCGTGAGATGACAAAAAAGTTCGAAGAAATTCTTCGTATTAAAGTCGAAGCAGCAATAAATCATTTTGAAAACAAAAAGCCAAAAGGTGAATTTGTAATAATAATTTAAGAGATAAGGAGGCGATACCATGAGTGAGAATCGCAAAAATGTTATTTTACTAATGGAAGACGATGAGGTTTTGCGCAGATATCTGGCAAAACTTTTACGTGCGGATAATTTCGAAGTATATGAAGCAGGAAGCGTTAATGACGCAATTGAAATCGCGCAAAAACCGCGCTTGAATCTGGTGATAGCCGATTTGAAAATGCCGGATGATACGGCAATCGGGTTAATGAAGAAACTAGGGGAGTTGCATATAGACATACCGGTGATTATTATTACGGCTTTTGGTGAGTGGGAAACCTATCTTGAAGCTTTGGACCTGGGTGTTTGCGACTATTTGAATAAGCCTATTGAATACACGGAATTTAAAGAGAAAATCAGTAATGTTTTGTCAAAAAACATTAAAAAGAAAAGACAGAGAATTAAATAAAATCTTTAAATGAAAAATCTCGCTGTTTTCTCCTCAGGCTTCGGTTCTAACCTCCAAGCAATTATCAACGCAGTTAAAAAAGGTAAAGTGAAAGTTAATATCGCTTTGGTCCTTAGTGATAAGGTTGATGCTTACTCATTGGTGCGGGCAAAAAAGGCCGGAATTAAATTTTTATATGTAGATCCTGCTTTGTTTTTGGACAGGATAAGCTATGATAAATTTATTATGCGTTGCCTTCGAAAAGAAAAGATTGATTATATAGTACTCGCTGGTTTTATGCGGATTATAAGCGATTACTTTATCAAGCAATACAAAAATAAGATTATAAATATCCATCCTTCGTTGCTACCCTCATTCAAAGGTAAGCAGGCAATATTAGATGCATTGGATTACGGAGTAAAATGCACTGGTGTTACAGTGCATTTTGTGACGAGTACGCTTGATGGTGGACCGGTTATATTCCAGGCTGCGCTTAATATTAAAGACGATGAAAGTCTGGAATCACTTTCAATTCGGATCCATAGACTTGAGCACAAATTGTATCTGAAAGCAATAGATAAACTTGTAAAAGGAAAATTAGTTTTAAGAGGAAGAAAGGTAGTTGTTAAATAAAATGAGTAAATTGGTAAAAATTCGCTTTGGCACTTCAGGATGGCGGGCAATTATGGCGGATACATTCACATTTAAAAATGTATGTTTGGTTTCACAGGCAATTGCAGATCATTTGAAGAGCAAAAGCAGCTCGCCAAAGGTTATTATCGGTTATGATACGCGATTTATGTCCGGAAATTTCGCAAAAATTTGTGCTCAAGTATTAGCGGCAAACAACATAAAAGTATTGTTGGCTGATCGAGACACGCCTACTCCAGCAATTGCTTTTCATATTATTGCCAAATCACTTGACGGGGGGATAAATTTTACGGCAAGCCATAACCCCCCGGAATATAACGGCATTAAATTTTCTCCCAGATATGGGGGGCCTGCGCCAAAAGAAGTAACCACAGCTATAGAGAAGAGAATCTCTTTTTTACAGAAAAATCCTGGTTCGATTAAGAAAGGCGTAATGGATGAAAGGTTTATAGAAATATTTGATCCTAGAAAAGACTATCTTAAACGCCTAAAGAAAATAATTGATATATCAGTTATTAAAAAAGCAAATCTGAAAGTCGGGATCGATTGTATGTTCGGTACAAGCAGGGATTATATCGATCTAATTCTTAAAGATTTGTGTAAAGAGATTAAAGTTTTTAAGGATTATCTTAACCCTCTTTTTGGCGGATTCCCTCCTGAGCCGGATAAGCCATACATTAAGGAATTGATCTCTCATGTAAAAAACAGTAAATTTCATTTGGGGGTTAGCTGTGACGGAGATGCTGATAGATTTGGGATTGTTGACAAAGATGGAGTTTTTCTTACTCCTAATGAGGTCATTACGCTATTGTTTTATTATTTGCTTAAAACAAGACCTAAAGCTAAAAAAGTTGCAAGAACTCTTTCTACAACGCATATGATTGATGCAATAGCCGCTAAAGAAGGCATAGAAGTCATTGAAACACCTGTTGGATTTAAGTATCTTGGCGAGGCTCTTAATGCTGGAGATTGCATAATCGGTGGAGAAGAATCAGGAGGACTATCTATCCAGGGTCATGTGCCTGAAAAAGACGGGATTCTTGCATGTCTTCTTGTTGTTGAGATGGTTGCTCGCCAAAAGAAGTCATTGCGCTCAATTTTGTCATCCTTGCATAAAAAATACGGTTACTTTGTTTCTGATAGATTGAATTTGCATCTTACCCAAGTTCAAAAAGATATATTGTTGAGGCGTATTGGGAAATTAGCTAAGAGTAATAAGTTTGGTGATTTTAAAATTGTAAGCAAAAATCTTACTGACGGATATAAATTTATTCTTAATGATGATTGCTGGGTTATGTTCCGCCCGTCAGGCACTGAACCTGTACTAAGATGTTATTTTGAAACAACTTCAGATAAGAAGATGCTTTATTTAAAAAGGCTTATAAAAGAATTCACAAGTTGTTAGTCAGTTTAGTCAATTTAATAGTTGACTTTTTAAAAGTTTAGTTGTATATTTATCATATTATTAAATTTAACAAAAAGGAAAATTTTGTGAAAATTTTCTTAAAGTTATTATTTGTAAGTATTTTCATGCTTAGCACTGTTAGTGTTCAGGCACAGGAAAAGATAAGACTTAAATATGATTTCAAGGCGGGCAGAAAGCTTGCCTATGAAGTATTGATAAATGGGGATGTGGATATTGAAGTAAAGCCTTCCGATGGAGGACAGATCCCCAAAAATTCAGCCAGGCTGCAGGGAAAATTCTCCTATACGCATGAAGTAACGTCAGTTAATGATGATGGTGTTTTGGCAAACATAAATGTGATTTACGGCCAGTCGTATATGAATACGATTGTAAACAATCAGGTCATACCAAATACGGATGTGACTTATTTAAAAGGGAAAATTGCCCGTGTTACTGTAACCAGTGATGGTAAAATAAAAGATTTCGAATTACCTGTTGGGTTGCCGGCATCGTTGCAAAATGCTGATTTTAAGAAGATGTTCCTGATCTTTCCTAATCGTAATTTACGTGTGGGAGAAAGCTGGATAGAAAATTCAGAATCAGTTAATGACGATAATGAGAACTTTTCCATAACAAATACACTTAATTCAACGCATACCTTACTTGGTATAGAAAAAAAATACGGGCATGAGTGTGCAAAGGTGAAGGTTTTAGCAAGCACAAGCACTATTACGATATCCAAGAGTGCGCAGATAAAGCTTGACGGTAAGGCTCTAGGAAAAGTTGAAGGTATAATATATTTCGAATTGGACAGCGGTTACATAGTGTATTCAGATTTGAATACAATTATTAACAATGTAGTGGTGACTCAACCGGCACAGGACGAGAAAAATCAGAAAGACAAAGCATCGAAAATCACGACTATATTAGATACTAATTTGAAAACGGTTACAAAGCTGTTGTAAAAAAGAGGAGAGTCATTAATGAAGTACAGTATTGAAACTATTAAGGCAAGAGAAATAGTTGATTCCAGAGGCAATCCCACAGTAGAGGTTGATGTAATAACTAAATGCGGAGTTCTTGGACGCGCGGCTGTTCCCAGTGGCGCATCAACAGGTGAATTTGAGGCAGTAGAATTGCGTGACGGCAATAAAGATAGATTTTTAGGCAAAGGAGTTTTAAAAGCGGTAAATAATGTAAATAAAATTATTGCGCCAAAGTTAAAAGGTAAAGATGTAACTGCGCAATGTTTAATTGATCAATTACTAATAAAAATAGATGGTACTGATAATAAGGCAAAGCTTGGCGCGAATGCAATGCTTGGTGTTTCTCTTGGCTGTGCTCGTGCAGCAAGTAATGCTTTAGGCCTGTCTTTGTATCGATATATCGGGGGAGCAAATGCTTGTGTTTTACCTGTTCCATTAATGAATATCGTTAACGGCGGAATGCATGCAGATAACAATGTAGATTTGCAGGAATTTATGATTATGCCGGTAGGCGGCAGCACTTATTCTGATTCATTTAGAATGGGTTGTGAGGTTTTCCATAGCCTTAAGAAAATTCTCAAAGGAAAAAAGCTGAGCATCTCTGTTGGGGATGAGGGTGGGTTTGCTCCTAACCTGGCTTCGAACGAAGAGGCGCTCAAACTAATTGTTCAGGCAATTAAAGATGCTGGTTATAAGCCGGGTAAAGATGTTTGCATAGCTTTAGATGCAGCAGCAAGTTCTTTTTATAAGGCTGGTAAATATGAGCTTAACGGGGAAGTAAAACCCGTAAAATGGAATGTTGATAAGATGATTGATCTTTATGCCGGATGGTTAAAGAAATATCCGATTATTTCCATTGAAGACGGTTTGTATGAAGATGACTGGAATGGTTGGAAAAAGCTAACAGATAGATTAGGATCAAAAGTACAGCTTGTTGGGGATGATTTATTTGTTACTAATACCAAGCGTTTAAAAGTTGGCATAGACAAAGGAATTGCTAATTCAATTCTTATTAAGGTAAACCAGATAGGAACCCTTACGGAAACTCTTGAAGCTATTTCTATGGCGAGAAATTCCGGATATACATCGGTGATTTCGCACAGAAGTGGAGAAACTGAAGATGTGATTATTGCGCATCTTGCTGTGGCGACTAATGCCGGTCAGATAAAAACAGGATCAGCTTCGCGAAGTGAGAGAATTGCTAAATATAATGAGCTGCTTAGGATTGAAGAGGAGCTTGGCAGTGCTGCGATTTATTACGGGCAGGAACTGAAAAAGAAACTTAAATAAGAAATTAAACATGAAAGTTACGGTTGGGAAAACTTTATTTTTGCTTGTTTTATTAGCAGTAGTCTTGTTCCCAACCTATTCAAGGGTGCAGAAACTGAAAGCCAAGGATAAAGCTTTTTTAGAACGGGTTGAGCGGTTAAAAATTGAAAACGAAAGATTGACACAAGAAAACCGAATGCTTAGAGATGATCCTGTTTATATTGAAGAAGTGGCTCGGGAAAAACTTAAAGTTGCCCGGGAGAACGAAATAGTATTTAGGGTTATTAACGAGGATGAATAAGATTATATGCAGGAAAGTGGATTTAAAATAAACGATTCAGTAGAAGTTCAGGTAACTAAAATACACAGTTTTGGTGCGATTGCTACTTTGCCTGATGGTAAGCGTGGGTTAATTCATATATCTCAGGTTTCTGATGATTTTGTTAAAGATATCAACAGCTATTTGAAAGTTGGAGATAAGCTGCAGGCTTGGATTAAAAAGATTGCAAGTGACGGCAAGATAGATCTTACGTTAAGGAAAAAGAAGAAACCTGCTGTAGTGCCTGAGGTTCGAGAAAAAGAGTTTAAATTTTCCCATTTAGAGGAAAAGATGAATGAATTCTTAAGCCGAGCAGAAAACAAAACAGAAGAAAAGACAGTTTAGCGATTTAGGAAATTAATAATATATTGCGGGGTGGAGCAGTCTGGTAGCTCGTTGGGCTCATAACCCAAAGGTCGTCAGTTCAAATCTGACCCCCGCTACCAATTTTTTAACCATCAGATATTAAATGAAATTCAGCGAAATTATTGGCGATAATCACTGGCAGAATGTACAAGATACTTTTTCTTCAATTGTTGGGATGGCTATCCGGACGGTTGATGTTAAAGGAGAGATTGTCGTGCGCCCATCAAATATGCCCTCTGTTTGCAGTGAGGCTGCTGCTACCTCGGAGATTGCAAAGGAAAAATGTCTCCAATGGTATCCAAAACTTATCGCATCTATTAAAAAGCGGGAATTTAAAAAATATTATGAAAATGTTTGTCCTCTTGGGCTTGTGAATTTTGCTGTGCCGATAGCACTTGATAATGCGGATCCTGTTTTTCTTATTCTCGGTCCGGTTGTTTTAGAAGACAGTAAAAGAGATGTGAAATTTACACAGCGAATTCAGGAAACTGGAATTGATGAGGAGAAGTTTTTTAATTGTTTTAATCAGCTGCCGGCAGTGAATGCCGCGAAAATGGAAAGTGTTGTGGATTTCTCTACTGGCATAACTAAATTCATGAAGACTTTGGGATCGCTAACATCCGCTAATGAAAAAGAAAAAGTAATTTTTGACAAAGAACAAGTTGGTATGCTGCTGAAGACTTTTCTTGAGCTGGCGATGAAACTTTGCGATGCTGAGCGCGGCTCAATGATGTTATTTGAGAAAAACACACAAGAACTTTCCATTAAAGACGCTACAGGTTTAAGCGAAGAAGTTATTAATAATACCAAGTTGAAACCCGGAGAAGGTCTTGCAGGCTCAGCAATACAGAGGAAAAAAGGCCTTTTTATTAATGAACAGCTTTCAGATCGTGAACTTCGCCTGCGTATGCATAAGCCGAAAATTAAGTCTGCATTTGTTATTCCTGTTTTTCATCATAATGAAATACTTGGTGTAATCAGTGTTGGCACGGCAAAGAATCCCAATAGATTCTCTGATAAGCTTATGGAGCTGCTTAATGAACTTGTAGGCATGGCTTTGGAAAAAGTCGACTTAGCGTAAAACTTGCTTGATTTTTCTTATAAACTGTCTTAGAATAAATGGACAGTTTTTTATTTCAGTACGAGGTTCATTGACAAGATCTGCAAAAACAATTTTAGCTCATTCTCGATAGACATCCCTGTATATCTGCGAGGTATTTACTGATTTTTTCACATCCTTGTAAAATAAGTAAATAAAACCCGCTAAAACA
>JAGLQQ010000237.1 GCA_023136735.1 Candidatus Omnitrophota bacterium
TGCATAATCTGTGTCTGTGTCCTCGACCGGTTTATGTAACATATGTCTTTCCTTTACATTATATTAGTTATTCAGAGATAAAAAAACTCAAAATTCCACCATCCAGTAGGCCCTAAGTACCCTAAGGGTATTGATAGATATTACTTCTTTGTTGTAAGGTAGTCAATAAAAAAAGGGACAATCTCTTGATTGTCCCTTTTTGATCAGTTTTTTGAGTTTATTATTTGTTTGCCGCTATAATGGCATCAGCCCATTCTTCAGTAATCTTACGCACCATTGCAATGGTTGTATCGTCTTTGTGATTTGCAAACATATAAACGAATAGCAATCTTTCGCGTACTCTTATAAAAGTTGTGCCTATAACCATTGTCCAGGTCATTTTTCCGTCAGAATTTGTTGTGAGTATTCCAAAACTATAAGCATTGTCTTTAGAGAAGAAAGTTCCCAGCTGTACAGGCTCATCAAAGCTTATTTCGTTTAAATCCATTGATTTCATGCGGCTATTGAACTCAGGCTCACTTTCCTTTGTTATTTTGGCTAACTCATCGCCTAATGAGTCTTTTATATATGCTACAACCTCATTAAAGTCAGATAGTTTTAAATCATGGTACTCACCTTGACGAGCTACCTGTATAGACGCGTATTTGGGTAAAATAAAGTTTTCTTCACCTTTAATAAAACGTGGTATATCAACGCTTCTCATGTAGCCCGATATAAGTCTGTTGGAACCAGGAACGAATATTTCCATCTGCTCTCTGACATCATAACCAACCTCGATTAATTCCGCATCAGGTGTAGGAATCTTTATAGATGTTCCGCCAGCTTTGAAGGACTCAATTTCAGGAGTAACTGCTAGGGCTTGAGGAGCTTTTATAACAGCTTCAGAAGTTTGCGCAATTGCCATTTTTAAATTGGCTGTAATCATAACCAATACTAATAAAAAACATATGACTACTTTTCTCATAGTTGCTTTATCTTTCTTTCTTAATGAATAAACGTTCCAATACAGTTGTTGGATAAAGAATTGAGCGTTTTATTAAGCAGCTTAAACATATTCCCTGAAAAACCGTAACACTTGGCTTAGCCTTTACACAAAATCGGCAAAATTGGTCATAGTATCTTCTTCCATATTTTCTCATGACTTTGTTCACTTTCTTGTTTAAATAAATACCAAATAAGTTTATTTAGTTTAGCCGATTATACAGCTTGTTGGCAAGGATAATTTAAAAGCGGTAAAAGGTTAGTTAAAATACATTTTTGTCAAAAGTTATGTGCATATTGAGGTTATTTTTCATGAAATACTTTCGCATTCCCTTGAGACTGATGGTAACAAGAAGAACACCGAATAATCCTAAAGCCCAGATTACTTCAATTCCCATTTTGTACTCCCTCCAAAGGTTTTCAAATTAGCATATCGCGTAGTATATCCTGTAATTAAAATAAAAATGCAACCACATCCGTGATTGCATCTTCATTCCATTGAAGTTTTAATAATACACTAATTAGATAGATTTGTCAATTAAATTGAAAATTACCGCTATTACTGCTCGAATTCAAAAATCTGATTAGTCGCGCTATCCAGGGCCCAGACATTGCCGATTCCATTAACTGAAATATCAGAAATTGGCTTAATCTGTTGTTTCTTCAAGTCAGTATTAATAACTGTCCCTACTAAAGCGCCAGTTTCCAAAAATTTATAAATATTACTATCTACAGAATCAGCTACATATATGTATCCTCGGCCGTCGATAGCAATATCTACAGGTTTAGAAAAATCTTTGCCTGCCTTTTTGAAACTTGAAATAAATTCTCCTGTTTTTGAATTAAATTTAAATATCTCTTTAAGTTTACTATCAAGAACGAAAACTGTACCAGTGCTGTTAATGGCAATATGTTCTGGTCTTACGAACTGTCCCTTGATTTGTTTCCGCTTTTTTGTGAATTTCTCGCCTAAAGACAGTAAGTAATTCCCGCTGGAATCGAATTTTTTTACTGTATACTCTTTGGCATCAAGTATATAAATATTTGACTCCATGTCTACACAGATATCTACAGGTGATTTAAACATATCCATTGAACCAAAAGTTACCAGAGACTCCCCGCTTGGCGAGAATTTATGGACCTTAAATCCCCTGGAATCAAGAATATATACATTGCCTTCGAAATCAGTCACTATTTTAATGGGGGATCTAAATTCACTTTTTAAAGAGATCTGGTTTAATCCTCGTCCGTGTTTATCGAATTCCTGATAATCTCCGTTTTTAGCATCAAGTATATAGAGGTTATCTGAATCATTTACTGTAAATGAGCTAATGTTTTTTATATTAGAGTTTTTAAGCTTAAAATTTAATTTTCCTTCAGGTGAAAACTTTTGAAAACAGTAATTCGTGCCATCAGCAATATAAATATTCGCTTCACTGTCAATAGCTATTCCCGTGGGTTGAGCTAGCTCCCCCTGAGCGCTACCCTTAACACCGTAATTCTGTGTGACTTTTTCTAAACCTAGATCATACGCGATTGCCGAACATAATTGCGCATCCAAAATATACGCTTTGTTAAAAGCTACAACCATATCCGTAGGCTCATAAATTTTAGAAATAAGCTCTTTTTTAGTTGCACGCAAATCACTGCTGAATGTATGTAAATACTTTGTTCCCCCATCAAGCACATAAATATTATTGTGTTCATCTGTATCTATGGCAATAAGCTTAGGGGTTTTGGTATGGCTTATATCGAAATCTCCGAAACTGGCCCAGAATTTATTATTTTTGCTGAAGGCGAACACTTTGGAGGTTCCGGCATCAAGAATAAATACATCTTGTTTAGAGTTTACAGCAAGATCAACAGGGTTTATCAAGGGTTTCTGTGAATTTTTCGGCCCGTAATCATCTATGATATCTCCTTTTTTGTCAAATTTAGTTACTTTCTTAAAACTTGAATCAAGGACATAAATATTATCATCAGTATCTATCGCAAGATTTGTGGGCGCACGCATTATCTCGCGATCAAATTTGTTAATTCTTTCAATCGTAAATAACAGGTCACCGAACATATTGTATTTCTCAATCTGTATTTTTTTTGAATTTAAAAGCCAGATATCTCCGTTGGAGTCGACAGAGATATCATTACTTGTAGACCATACGTCACTTTTTGAAGAACAAATGGCGAGCATATTTTTATATTGGTAAGCTGAATTATCGTTAACTCTTTTATATCTTTCTATCTCTTCTTTTGCCAATTTAGCATAGGTACTCTGTGGAAATTGAAGTATTACTTTATTGTAAAGGTCAATAGCTGAGTCCTCATTACTCCTTGAAGATCTTTTCGCCTTTAAAAAAGCGCCCTGAGCTTTCACTTCAAGTTCACGCTGCTTAATTATTTCCTCATACCCCGTACCCGGGATATTAACGACTTTATCTGTTACCATTATATAATCAGTTGGTTCAAAGTGTATAATCTTACATTGTGCTTTGTCTTCATTTACGTCAATTACTTTGAGAGTGGCAATATAGTGTTCCCCTATTAAGATAGATTCGCTTTCTTCAAGTAATTCTATGCGTTTTTCCCTGCGAAACACTTTAAATTCCATGCCTAGAGTGATATAAAAATTTTTTCCAAGATTGATGATAACCTGATTGTCAGCTATTGCTTCGATCAACCCAATTTTTTCTTTTTCCATATTGCTTTTATAGATGAGATGCTTTGACTGTAAAGCATTAAGGGCTTCATTATCTTTAAGCTGGTTTGTATGCTGGCTAGATTCCTGGCAATATCCACAGGCAGCATAAAACAATAACACCAGACAAACAAATACATAAAGTAACTTTCTAGACATGACGTTAGTTCTCCCTATTGTTATTATTAATAAAATTTTCCATCACTAATAATCATACTCCTAATAAAATATGCAGTCAATGAAAAATGGGAACATTTTCAACATTTCCTGTTTAAAGCCCATTTTTAGGTTTTGAAGTTACTCATAAAGATATTGGTTCTTTCTTATTTAAGTTGGGAGAAAGAACCTTTTATGTTCCTAATAAGAAAAATACCCACAGATTCTATTAACGAAGCTTAAAGAAAAAGATCTAATTATCCCATTCTTCATCTTTTTTCTGATCAGGTCCTATTAAACGCCTGTAACGCCGAATAGGCCCCTTTTTATATTCTTTTTTCCATTTCCTTCCCCCCTGTTTTTCCCTTGACTTATTTCTGGTGTCAGTTGGTGACTCTTGGGGTTCGGCAAGTTGTAGAATATCTACCTTCTTAGGTCTGATCCATCGAGAGTTCTGATTATTAAATTTATAAACCAGTTGAATAGTCTTGCCCCCTGTTTCCGGAGCATATCTGGATTGATAGCTAATTATTGAAATAAAGCATTTACTGAATCCTTTAATGGAGGTTCTCCTGCAAGAGACCTTTGAAATAATAATACCTGAAAGTGAACGTTTAATGTCTTCTTCTGCCATTTTATTAACGATATCCATATCGCTTAGACTCTTGGGGGTAGAAATATCTTCTTGTTCTAAAGTGGTGTTCTCTGGGGGGGCAAAATCAGCTTCTTCGATTTTTTTTACTCTATTTTTTTTAAATGATATTGTCCCTCCAGAGACAGTAATACGAATTAGATCATCAGTTTTTTCTATAATCTTTCCCTCGATCTTTCGGCCGTTTTTAAGGTGAACAATATCACAATATGATAATTCAATAAAGCTCGCGAAAATCAACATGACAACAAAGGTAATAATTACTTTTTTCATAAAACTACTCCTTATGTTTTAATTATTGCCGCGGAATTCTATGGGCTTGGGCCCATTTTAAATAAAGCTTACAGCTTTATTTAGCTCATGGCTGATGGCTTAT
>JAGLQQ010000238.1 GCA_023136735.1 Candidatus Omnitrophota bacterium
TTGCTGCAGAATTCTATGGGCGTGAGCCCATAGATGAATGCCAATGATTATCCGCCAGTTTTGTTAGGCGGATGTTACGCCGAAGGCGAAACGTGAAGATGCTACGGGCGTGAGCCCGTAGTTATTCACTAAGGCCGCATACTGCTGTCGCGGAACTTGAAGCCGAAACGTAAAAAAAGAGAGAAATCAGGTTCGTTTAAGTTTTTAGAAACAATTAGATGAAAAGGGAAATCGCGAACCAGAGATAAAAACCGGTTGACGAGGGACAATAGACGAAAAAGTAAATGCAAATGCCGCTGTCTTATATTTGCCTGAGTAAAAACCAGCAATATTTTCATAACATTTTATATTTTAGTATGTTGCGGTTTTAAAGAATTTTTTATAAATTTTGTAATTTTGGTGATATTATGGCACATTTTTATACTTGTTTTTGTGCGGAATTTTGTGTTTAAGTATTTTAAGATTAATTATGGTCTGCATCAGTTAGATTGAGGTTGGGGATAATAATTCAATACAGCATACAAAAAATGAAGATAAACAAAAGCATATTTAAAATAATCGCTTTAGCGCTTTTCCAGGTGTTTATGGCGGTAAATTGCGTCTGGGGTGGAAGTGCTTTTTGGAATTCCGGCTGCGGTAAGCAGGCTAGCGTGTTATCGCCTGAAATTCATATTGATGTCCGGTCATTGCAGGAATCATTTTATTCAGATGTTGGCAATGATGGGATACCGCTTAGCGAAATTGTTTTTAATGCGCTTGATGCTAATAAGTTATCTAATATCGGGTTTGGAAGAGTAGTTAAGGTATCGAAAGATGATGATGCTCAAGCGGCTCTCCGTTCCCGGCCGCAATTTGTTTCACATCAATTAGCGCGTTTTCATGTCGCTGTTTCACGGTGCATAGTAAATAATAGACAGCTTAATGAGAAGGTGCTGAAAAGCATAATTAAAGAAAGCATACGCGTGATAAAGAAGAAGTTTCTATTGCCGGAGGAGGTGTTGGAAAAGATGGCTAATGAATTAGATAAAAACTCCACGGAAAAAGAGGTTATCAAAGCGTTATTATCGGAACTGAACTATAAAATCGAAGATGAAGGGGATATAAAAGGAGAGAGAATTATTGTCCGTAAGGCAATAGAGAATGTATATCAAATTTGGTCTGCCAAATGGGTTAAAGCGGTTGAAGAAAACAATGTTGATGCAGAGTTTATTGCTGAAACATTAATGATGGTGACGCGGTTCACTGGAGATGAAATCGATAAAAAGATTAAAGAAGGGATAAGGCCGGGGGAATATTTGTATCAGCAATATGAAAAAGGTGTCACAATCGCCGGGAGTATTAAAGATTCTAAACGTAGAGAAGCATTGCAGGATAGCGCTATGATATGTATGCAAATTTTAAATGTGTATGAGCAGGAATTCATAAAGACTGTCAGGGAGTTACATAAAAGAAAAAGTTTTTCTTATGAAAATCTGTGGAAAGAAGGAATTTCCAATGATATGGATATTTTGCTTAAAGCTATTGCTGAGTTAGAAGGTGATTTGGAGAAGAGTTCTCCTGCCCTTCGATTTCTCGAGATGTTAAAAGAGCGGTTAAATATATATCTTAGAGATTTCAAAAAAAGCCATAATACAGTATTAGGTTGTTTACAAGACGCACAGCGGGATTTTTTTGAAAAAGAAAAGGTAAAAAAGCCTGATGTGCGCGAAATTTCTGGAATAGTTAATAATCTGGTAGATAAGATTAGAGATATTGCCCATTTTGAAAAAGCAAAAGGAGATCCGGTTATTATTGTTACGCAGGCATACAATGTGCAATTAATGGTACGTGATATGATGCTGTATAATGTATGCGGTATTGTTAGCAAACAAGGCCGCAATACCAGCCATTGGCTGATTACTGCCGGAGCGGAAGGTATTCCCGCGGTAACCGCTGCTTCAGATGAAGATGGAAGAAGACCATATGATTTCTGCGTAGATGGGGAAATGATGGTTGTAGATGCCCGTGAAAAAAAAGTTGTTTCGCGGCCGGATAAAAAGACGATTTTAAAATACGGGCGAAAACAGCAAGAAAGAAATGATGAAGAATCTTATTATGAACAATTATACCAGGAACCTGCAATTACAAACGATGGGATAATGGTCAAGATAAAGGGAAATGTGGATACAATCTTTGAATTGGAAGAGATGAAAAGGCGGTTTCCCGATACTGAAATAGGATTATTACGCGCGGAACTGCTATTAGCAGGGAAATCGTTAACTCCTAGCACGATAAATTCACTGGTGGACAGCATTGCTATTGTAAGCGGAGAGATTTCCGGATTGCGGTACGACCGCAGAGCGGATAAAACCGGCGAGCAAAAAGGAGGATCAGGAGGTTTTCAATATTTACGGGCAGATAGTGAAGGTAAAAAAGTAGCAAGCTGGCTTATAGAATCGGTAATCCAACAGGCTGTTTTAGGAAGAAAGGCTGCTTTAATGTGGCCGTTAATTTCTTCTTATACTGATGTGAATTATATCGTTAACTTAGAAAAAGAGCTCATAGCGCAGTCTCAACAAAAGGGACTAAGCTGGAAGGACGAGAATTTAAAATTTGGTTCAATGATAGAGACGGTTAGTGCTGTGATGAATATTGATTATTTACTTGAGCATTTTGATTTTTTTTCTGTGGGGACAAATGACTTAATGTGGGAGCTTTCTAATATAAGCCGTGATGCAGACTTATCGCAGATGGATAGTGGTGAAAGAGAACAAATTTTTAATGAAGCTTATTTGGAAGTTTTAAAAGTAGCAGCAAAGGTATTTTCAGCAGTAAAGCAAACTAATACTGGGCTTGAAGCGAAAAAAGAAATTTGTGTCTGCGGAGAAATGGCACATGATGAATTATTTATTCTCTTTTCAGTAGGTGCTGTTGATGAAAATTTGTCTGTTGATTTAAGCATGAGCATAGAGCGCATTGGCCGAACAAAAGAATTTATCCGGCATTTGGATGCAGCAAAATGCCGTGAAGTGTTCAAGGATTTAAATACTGTTTCATTTGATGAACTTAAAAAACGTGCTCAGGAATATATAGATGAAGTGAATGCTGACATTGAACAGGATAGACAGAACTATAGTGAGGTAGAGAGAAGGCAAAAAACAGATGATAAAACAAGTGAGAAGAATAATGATTTTTCAATCATTGAAGGGAATCATGGCGCAGAAGAGAGCAAACAACGGTTTATTGAAAGCGCGATTTAAGATAAAAGTTGAGGATATAATACATAATCAGACATGAATATGAGAATATTTAGGATAATTTGTTTGGTGCTTGTCCAGGTGATGCTGGCTGTGAATTATATTAATGCGGCTGGTTTACGCACGCATTTATCTCCAGCGGTTAACATAGATAATGAAGTGATAATAGGAACATTTATTAAGGCAAGAAATATTTCATTTGAATGGATGGGGGTGATAGATTTTTGGAAATAACAAGTAAAATTAGAGAAATAATGCCTAGATGCGATGAAGAACACCCTGATTGGCGGCCGATTAAAGAGTTTATGCGGGATATTCAGCAGATGTCTAATATGGAAACGGCTATTTTAAAGTCAGAATATGCTCAGAGAAACTTTGACCCCCTTGTTTTTT
>JAGLQQ010000239.1 GCA_023136735.1 Candidatus Omnitrophota bacterium
GGTGGGGAGTTCCCGCTTAATTAAAGGTTTAGAAGAAAAGGAAAAAGAATTCTTAAGATTTACTACTGAGAATGTAGCTCAGCATATCATTAATGGAACAGCTTTAATAATCAGAAGAAATAAAAAAGAACAGTCTATGATTTCAGTATGCGACAATGGTAAAGGATTTATTAATAAATTGAATTATTCAGGGAGAAATAATAAGCCAGTTTCTATTTCAGAAGCACTTGTTTGGGGCAAAGGCTTTGGCCTTAAAGAAGGATATAATTATAGTTATAACGGGAAAGGTTTTAATTTTGCTGTAGGATACTATGCGGATATTTCTGTTGTTGAAACCCTATATGAAATAGTAATTGTAATGCCAGGAAAGGTTATTTATCAAAATGTATATCCTAAGATACTGATGACTGTGCGCAAAAATAATCTGGATAGAGATGGTACCCAAATAACAGGATATTTTTATAAAGGCGACGAAAAAAATAAAGAACTTTGGACGAAAAAAATAATTACTGAAGTAGAAGAAGAAATATTTAGAAGAGGCGTAAAGAATAATTTCAAGCCGAAGGAATTGCTGACGGATAGCGTAAAATCTTTTTCCTTTGAAAAAGGGTTAGTGAGCAAGAGGGAGTATCGGCCTGGGATTAGGTTTTTAGAATGGTCAATTTAATACAAAAAGAGATACGCGGATGAAACATAAGATGTTGTTTAGGATAACATTGTTTTTTTAATTCAGACACTAATGTTTGGCAATATAGCTGTAGCAGCAGACGGCTTTATTTCTCAGGATAAAAACATATCTTTTAAAACTCAATTATATAATCTATCTCCGCGTGTACATATAGACAGTTCTATTTTAACTGCTATATTTGTTAAAGGGTTACCGAAATCTGTACTCTCAGATGATACTCAAGATGATCTTAATCGGAAACCGGGTTTATTAGAAAGAGTTACTAAATATGCTTTAAGGAAAAAGCGTGAAGATAAAGGGTTTTTAAGTCAGAATATTGGCTATCTTTTATTTAAAAGAAGAGTAGATAGGATTGAAAATCGCGGAAAAGATTATAAAGTAAAAGATAAGCAAAGGAAAAAGTTTTTGCAGGATATAAACAGATTGAGACAACTTCTCTCGTTAAGTTAAAGAGAAAGCTGTTGAAAGATGATATGGCTGAAGAATATAGAAAGCAGATTAGCAGTCTTGAAAAATCACTTGATAATGTTCAAACTCGCGGGGATTGGGATGATCTTATAATACAGGGAACTAAATTGAGAAAAAATCTGTTAAAATTCGGAGCCTTAGTTCAGGAAGTCGCGTCTCTACACGGCAATACTAGGGTAAAAAAAATACCTCAAAAAAGAAAGCCGAAGGCCAGCTCCCTTTTAGAGTTTCTTAAAAATACTCCAAAAGATTCTAATAATATTTCAAAAGAGAGTTATCGGTGGCAAGTAAAGGATGCAGATTGTGCTATCCTGAAATAGGTTGATAGAAAAGAGTTAACTATTCCGAAAGAAGCTGTTTTTACTGGTATTTCATAGGGATGCCGAAGTGAAACTTAGATAAAAAAACTCCATTCGGTAATGCAGGATAAGACATGACTTAAAGTGTAAGAGTTAAATGCTATTACCGATTGCATCGGAGATTTTTCCGATTTCAGATAATGTCAGTTGTTCTCCCCGAACAGAAGGCTCGATATTAATAGAGGTTAGAATATCCGCAATTTCATTTTTTTCTAATTTCCAACCGGCATTTGATAATCCGTTAAGTAATGTTTTCCTTCTTTGAAGAAAAATAGCTTTCACGACTTTAAAAAACATTTTTTCATCTTTAACTTTAATAGACGGCTTCTCAAGCACCTCTAATTTAACAAGCGCTGAGTCAACTTCAGGCCTTGGTATGAAAAAGTCTCTAGGGAAGATTTCCAGTAATTGCGCTTTTGTGTAGTATTGCAGCAAACAAGTAAGTCTTCCATAATCTTTTTTGCCCGGACTGGCTGTGATGCGCTTGGCTACTTCCTTTTGCACGGTTATACAAATACTATCTATGTACTCTTTTTGTTCTATAAGGTGCAGGAGTATAGGCGAGGTGATATAGTAGGGAAGGTTGCCGATGATCTTTATTTTTTTACCGCTGAATATGTTTTTTAAATTAAATTTAAGGACATCAGAGATTATGATAGTTGTATTTTTAAAAGCGGATAATTCTTTATTGAGGATATTTTTTAAAAATCTGTCTTTTTCCAGAGCATAAACCTCCCCGGCAAGAGGCGCGATAAGACGGCTTAGGTTGCCAATGCCTGAGCCTATTTCAAGGACGCAATCTGAATTGCTGAGGTTTGCACATTGGGTGATTGATTCAAGTGCTTGCTCATTGCTTAAAAAATTCTGCCCAAATCTTTTTTTCGGGCGGATATTATTCTCACTAAGAATGTTCTTTGTGCGGGACATAAACTCTTTTTTTTCTGCGCTTTCTAGGCATATTGGAAGCCATCTCAACCGCTAGCTTTATAGCTTCCTTCATCGCGGTCGGATCAGCTTTGTTTTTGCCGGCGATATCAAAAGCAGTGCCATGGTCAGGAGATGTACGGATAAAAGGCAATCCTAATGTAGTGTTAACACCTTTGTCAAAATGAAGAGTTTTAAAAGGAATACAAGCTTGATCGTGATACATCGCGATAACCGCATCGTATTCACCCTGCCTAGCTTTCCAGAAGAGACTATCGGCAGGAAAGGGGCCCTCTACTTTTATTTTTTGAGTTCTGGCTTTCTTGATAGCTGGGATAATATGATCTTTTTCCTCAGTACCGAATAAACCGTCTTCACCTGCGTGTGGGTTTAAACCGCAAACTGCAATACGCGGCTTTTTCATACCAAAATATACGTTCATAGTTCTTTGCACAGCAAAAATTGTATCTTGAACTTCCTTTTTTGTAATCTGCGCTGGAACGTTCTTTAACGAAATATGTATGGTTACAAGGATAACCTTCATGTTTTCAGCTGAGAACATCATGCGCACATAACGTGATTTAAAACGCTGTGAGAGAATCTGTGTATGTCCTTGAAATTTATAACCGGCAAGGTTAAGAGATTCTTTGTTGATCGGAGCGGTTACTAGAGCGTCAAGTGAGTTGCGTGAGCGAAGCAGTAGACATGCCATATTAATATATTCGTAAGCTGCTTTACCGCAACGAGCGTCTATCTTTCCGTAAGGAAGAGGATAGGTAACATTACCAAGATTGATGAAGTTTATTAACTCTTCACTTAATCTCAGCCGTCCGATATCTCCTAGTATATGATAATTGATTGCTTTCATCCCTAGCTGTCTTTGGGTTTGAGTAGCCACGCCGTAATCACCTATAAGGAGAAAAGAAGCTGACTCTCTGATCTTTTTGCTTTTCAGAGCTTTCAATGTTATTTCAGCTCCAATGCCAGCCGGATCGCCTAAAGTAATTCCAATCTTAACTTTATTTTTCATTTTCATTTTTCTTTACCTCAATTAGAGCAGATTCTTTTAGTTTGTTTACCCATATTTTTAGTTCCTTCTCAACTTCCTCTCCGAAAAGCTGATTGTGTATTTGTTCCTGAACAGTTTCCAATGGAGGGACTGAAGCTTCCTTTTTACCGATCACTTTAAATAAATAAAAACCAGTGGATGTCTTTAATGGTTTTGTAATATCGCCGACTTCTAATTTAAATACTATTTCTTCGATTTCTTCTCGAAAAGATCCGCGTTTTATATAGCCCATATCTCCAGAATCCACTACATTCGGAGCTTCACTGTATTTTTCTACAAGTTCAATAAATTCAGTTCCCTTTTGCAGCTGCTCGTATATGGTGTTGGCTTTTTGCTCTATTTCTTCCTCATTGCTGTTTACGCCAAGAAAGATATTTCTCAATCGTACGTGTTTTGGTATTGTGAAATCACTTTCGTGCTTTTCATAAAATTCTGAGATAGCAGCAGGGGAGACGACTATTTTTCCGATGACTTCGCGTCCGACGGCTTTTTTAATCAAAAGCTGTTCTTCGTAGCGTTTTCTAAGGTCAATTAAACTAACGTTTTGTCCTTTGAGGATACTATCGAATTCCTCTAATGTTTTAAACTTGGCCTTGAGTTCGGAAATAAGATTATCGATTTCGTTGGGATCAATAGTCAGTTCCTTTTTCTTTGCTTCCTGTAGAATGAGTTTGTCTCCGATAAGTTGATCAAGAGTATCTGCGCGGGCAACGGCCAGCTTTGCTTCAAGCTCTTTACCGGAGTAGGTGTTATTATATTGCTGATAAATAGGAGCAAGGATTTCATCAATATCTATTTCTGTAATGGCTTCTCCATTAACTACAGCAAGAATTTTTTGTGTATATCTCACTTTTTCTTCTTGTGCGATAGAAGGAATACAAAACATTACACAAATAATAATGGCGATTAAGAAAGTAAAAATACGGTTCATTGATATTAGTCCTTTAAGAAAATGAAATTGAATAGTATATAACTATAACACAGAAATGAGCATAATTCAAGAGACAAATATGCCCCTGTTAAATATGCCCCCAACTTCTAGATAGAAAACACTTTTCCTTTGCTTATTAACCAGATGGGGAAAATCGCATTCGCGGATTTTAATAAGTCGATTTACATGGATGT
>JAGLQQ010000024.1 GCA_023136735.1 Candidatus Omnitrophota bacterium
CTTCGTAACACAAATAAGATGAATATCCTCAATGCTTCTTTTATTCTTCTGCGCAGTTTGGTCAATATTACTTCTTAGAGTTTCTATTCGCTTTTTTATTGAATTCATGGTTGAGCTAATAAATCAATCATGGACGCATATTTGATTTTTGCCACTGGTTTTAGCCTTATATAAGAAAACATCAGCATTGCGTACCAAGTCTTCCTTACTCATTCCCTTTTGAAAATGAGCAACCCCACCGCTCACTGTCATCTTTTTCTTTTTCGGTCCTGTGCCTGTTACAAAACGCAAAGCTTCTACGCAAGATCTGATCTTTTCTGCGACATATACAGCCTCATCAAGCTTTGTCTCAGGCAATATAATCGAAAATTCTTCTCCACCATAACGGCACGGAATATCAACTCTTCGCACAGTTTTCTTTATCTCTCCGGCTATCTGACTTAACACCAGATCTCCCATAGGATGCCCATAAGTATCATTGAATAATTTAAAAGCATCTATATCCAACATTATCAATGATAAAGGATGAGGATAACGCTGAACACGAGTAACTTCAGTCTGCAAATGAGTCTGAAAATAGCGATGGTTAAACAAACTAGTAAGTCCATCAGTAATCGCAAGATTTTTTACTTCTCCGTAAAGCTGGGCATTTTCAATCGCAATAGCCGCATAATTACAGATAACAGTTAAAAATCGTAAATCCTCCTCAATAAAAATATTCTCCTGGCCAACTATCGCTTTATCCGTCAGGTTAATAACCCCCAGTATCCTTTCCTTTACTTTTAAAGGGATACAAAGCAATGATTTAGTCTCATATTGAGGCAGATTAGTACGGCCAAACATATCATCATTCTCAATATCTGAAACAAGAACAGCCTCTCCGGTTTGCGCTACAAATCCGCTTATTGCCTGTCCCAGTTTTATTTTTGTTGTTCTTATCACAGTATCATCAAGTCCAACTGCCGCTTTAATAGATAGCGTTTCTTCATCATCATCTATCAGCATAAGCGAACAAATCTTGACTCTTAACACATCGATGATCTTCTGTACAATAAAATTGCTTAACTCTTCGAGATTTAAAATAGAACTCATCCCACGGCCGATTTGCAGCATTGTCTCCAGCTTTCTCTTTTCACTTTTCAGGTTTTTAAGTAATCTTTTATTTTCATGCGCTAGATGTTTCTCCTCAAGCCCTCGTTTGATCACCAATTTTACATGCCCTATATCAAAAGGCTTTGTAATATATTCATATGCTTCCTCTTGAATAGCCCGAATTGCTGAATCGGTAGTAGGATAGGCGGTAATTAAAATCGCGCAAATAGACTCATTAAGTTCTCTTATACGATGCAAAACAGTTGTACCATCAATATCAGGCAGTTTTAAATCAATAATCGCGACATCAAAATCATTTTCCTGGGCATAAGCTATTGCCGCAGAGCCGCAATCTGCCGTAAACATATCATACCCATCTTCTTTTAAAATCGAACATAGAGTCTCACGTATTACCGGCTCATCATCAACTAATAATATCTTTGCTCTTTTTTTTGAGATTTTCATTTTAGTTTTTTTTCTTCTTCGATTTACTGTTTATCGGCAGGCATATAGTAAAAGTTGTTCCGTCACCAAGCCTACTTTCAATATCTATTGTTCCTTTGTGATTCTCTATTATCTCTTTAGCTATAGCAAGGCCAAGGCCAACCCCTTTGACCTTTGTCGAAAAAAACGGCTCAAATAATTTTTCTAAATGGCTTTTCTCAATACCGCCTCCAGTATCGCTAATTTGAGCTCTCACCCAACCCGGTTTTTGATTAATCTTAATGCTTAATGTGCCGCCGCCAATCATAGCCTCCGCGGAATTAATAAAAAGATTCAGAAAAACCTGCCGTATTTGTAATGGGTCAAAATTAAGAAGAGGCAACTCTCTGGATATATCTTTTTCTATTTTAATATTATTGAAAGAACCCTGCTGCGCGACTGTCAATATTGCCTCTTCGACAGTTCTTTTCATACTTCCTTTTTCCATATTAGGCTTTCCAATACGAGCATGCTCAAGAATATTAGTAATAATATTATTCGCGAAAATTACTTCATTATGGATATTAACAATAATATCGATAACTTCCGGCTGGCATTTGATCTTGCGCAGCAAGTATTCCGCGGCTACTTTTATTCCGCTTAAAGGATTACGCAATTCATGACTTATCGCCGCAGCCATCTGTCCCATAGCAGTAAGCCTTTGAGAATGAACTGAACACCCAGGAGAAGGCTGAAAATGTTTTTTACTTTTGTTCTTCAAGTCATCTAATTTTACGCTTAATTGTCTCATAAAAGCCTGGCGTTGTTTTTCATTGACGCCGTCAAAACACATTAATAATTTTTCCAAAATTTTACTTATGTCATCTGTTTCTTCTATTATCTTGCTGATTTGTTCAATTTTTCTCACAATTTACCTACCTGCCTGTCAATCGAACTTTTATGTATCGGTAAGCGAACAGTAAAGCTGGTTCCTTCATCCAAGACGCTATCCACTTCAACAAAACCGCCATGTTTGCGCACAATATTGCTAACAATTGAAAGACCGAGTCCCACTCCTCTGGCTTTTGTGGTGAAAAAAGGTGTGAATATGCGTTCAAGGTCTTGGGGTTGAATTCCTGCCCCGGTATCAATAATTTTAATTTCAACCTCTTGGGGCTTCAAACTCGTCTCAATTGTCAACTTCCCTCCATCAGGCATTGCCTGAATAGAATTAGAAAGCAAATTAATGATAACTTGCTTAATCTGCTTATTATCCATGAGAATTTCAGGAATGCTTTTATCATAGTTTTTAATTAGCTCGATATGACAAGCTCTGTTTTGTAAATGCACAATGTGCATTGTGTCTCCAATTATCTTATTTATATCCGCGCGATTATAGATAAGCTGTATTGGCCTGGAATATGTGAGAATATTGGTCACTACATTACTGGCATAATCAATTTCTAATTCAATATCTTTCAAAATATTACTTATTTCTAAATCGGTTTTATCAATTTTAGTCCCCAGATAATAAGTCGCCATTTTGATTCCTGTAAGCGGATTTCTTAAATCATGACTAATCGCTGCGGCCATCTGACCGATTGCCGCCATCTTCTCAGTTTTTATAAGTTGGTCCTGAGCCTGCTGCAAATGAGTATAAGCTTGCTGCGCGTTATTATATAGCCTCTGGAACAAAAACGCGAGTATAAGAATACCCAAGTAAAAAGTCATTGCCACAAGAACATCTCTTTGCAAAACACGTATCAGGTTGTCCTTTATAGGCAACCAATCTATAGCAACACGCAGTACCCCCAACAAATCTTTTTGAGAGCCATGACATGAATAACAGCGCTCTTCATTATGTATAGGCAATGCCAGTGAAAAGATATAATCATCTTCTCTATGTTCAAAATTATCTACTTCTTTTTTCTTTTCTATTGCATTCATAATAATCTCAGAACCAGTCATTCTATTGATTTGTTCCGGATGCGCACTATAACGAATTACGCCTAATTCATTAGTTATATGAACACGCTTAAGATTTTCAAGTTGCCCAACAGTCAGAAGAATATCTTGTACAGTGGACATTTCTCCTTCAAGCATTGGCAATTCAATTGCTTTGGAAATTATTTTGGCAAGGACCCAAGCTTTTTCTTTTTGGTCGTTGATACTTTGGTTGTAATGATTTAGACTGTTTAAACTGATTATTATCACAAGAAAAATTAAGCTAAGTATTCCAAGCATCAGGATGAACTTATTTTTCATAATCAGGCCTCTAACATGCTATTGTATAATATCTTACGTGATTACTAATAATACCATACTTTGACTTGCTAGTCAATGACCGTGGTAATTAAAAAGAGGGACAACTCATGCCATTAACTTATATGTATTATTGCTTAGATTATAACACTTTATTTTTAAGGTGATTAGAGAAAAAGTCCTCATTTGCGGAAGAAAACAGACATTCAAGTCTTGACTCAGCAAAACTTGAAAAACTAAGAATAATATTTCTACTGCTTGATAAATTTTTTCTTAACAATTTAACTTTAGCAATGACTTGTTTTTTTTCCGCGAATGCAGCAGTAGAAAATTCAGTCTTAGGTTTAGGCACAAAAATACCTATATTTAACCTCAATGGTAAGATCTTGCTGGCATCTTTGGACAGATGCACTATAGCCTGAATATCACTATCAGTCTCATCAGGAAGGCCAATCATGAAATATAGTTTTATCTTTTTTATTCCAAATTTTTTGCTTAAAGCAATTTTTTCAAGTATCTGTTTATTTGTTATCTTCTTATTTAAAGAAAATCGCAAAGAATCACTGCCGGCTTCAGGAGCAAAAGTTATAGTCTTTTGTCCGCTATCCGCTAAAGCCTTTAAGAGTAATTCACTCACTGTCTCCACTCTGAGGCTTGAAACCGAAATTAAAACCTTTTTATCTACTAAATATTCAACAATTTTATTTATTTGCGGATGATCAGTTATAGCTGCTCCCATTAACCCAATTTTATTAGTATACTGCAAACCCTCATCAATCTGCCTCTTGATAACTTCAAATGACCTCGGTCGAAATTTATTATAAACTGATCCCGTAACACAAAAATTGCATTTCCAAGGGCATCCTCGAGAAATTTCAATTAAAAATGTATTAGAAAATTCTGTAAAAGGTGTAATTATCCTTGAACTTGTAGGATATTTATCAACATTCGAAATAAACGCGGCACCAACCCTTTGTTCCTCAGTCACCCCAGGAACAAAAATACCCTTTATTGAAGCAACTTTTTGCAGAAAGTTTTTTTTCTTCTCTTTTGTATTAATATTTCCAAAACCACTCATTGCATCCATAAACTCAGGCAATGTCACTTCAGCTTCCCCGATAAAAATGCAGTCACAAAATTTTGACAAAACCCGGGAATTGACGGAGTTTACAATACCGCCAGCTATAACCAACGGCATTAAAGGACGTTTACAAAGATTACCCTCTGGAAATATCTGAGTCATAAGCTTGAAAAAATTCAGATAATCAAGCTCATAAGAAATACTGAACGCAAGCAAGTCAAACGATTTTAAATTTCTTTTATTCTCTATTGTTTGGGGCTGTCTTCTTTTTTTTTCAAAGAAAGCTCTTTCACACAAAGTGTCATCCCGGGAATTCAAAATATTGTAGACAGTATGCAGACCCAGATTACTCATCCCCACCGAATAAGAATTGGGATAAATAAGCACAGCGTTAATAGAAGCGTTTTTATTAAGAGTTACTAAGTTCGTTTCTTTATCAATAAATGCTATCCCAGTTCTACTCACCTAAGATCCTGCGATCCTCATCAAGATAAATACCCTTTAGATTCATTTTTAATGCTTCGGGGTTGTTTGTGTTAGCAAGTCCTGTTTCCAAACTAATCAATTTCGCTTTAACAAGATTTACAAGAGACTGATTAAAGCTCAGCATCCCTTCTTCAGCAAAACTCTGCAGAGTCTGAGATAGGCGCTCAATCTTATTTTCCCTTAATATCTTTTGCACAGTTGGATTTACAATCATCACCTCTACTGCCGGCACCACCCCAGAGCCATCAACTTTTGGCATTAGGCGCTGACAGGTTACAGCTCTTAAATTAAATGCAAGCTGCATCCTTATCATACTGTGCTGAACGGGTGGAAAAAAATCTAAGATCCTATCAACTACCTGTGCCGTATTGGAAGCATGCAGCGTTGAAAAAACAAGATGACCTGTCTCAGCAGCAGCTAGCGCGGTTTTAAATGTTTCAGCATCACGCATTTCCCCGATAAGAATTATGTCCGGATCCTGGCGAATGACATAACGCAATGCCTGATCAAAAGACGCTGTATCAAGGCCTATCTCTCTCTGGTTTATAAGAGATTGCTTGTCTTCGTAAATATATTCTATCGGATCCTCAATGGTCATGATATGCGCTTTTTTGATAGAATTAATGTAGTTGATCATTGATGCCAGAGTGGTAGATTTTCCTTGCGAACTAGCCCCTGTCACTAAAACAATTCCGTGGTGAAAAGTAGCAATTTTCTGAAAAATAGGAGGAAGCATTAAATCACTAAATCCCGGGATTCTAGTTTTTACAATACGCATTACAATACCCACATCCCCGCGCTGTCGAAATACATTTACACGAAAACGGCCCACATCAGGCAATTGATAAGAAAAGTCTACTTCGCTCTTTTTTTCAAAATCCTTACGATGTCTTTCTTTCATCATAAAATATGCGATTTTTTCGATATCTTTATTTGTCATAACCGGGAAACTTGAATTTAAGAGCTCCTTCTTTACCCTAAAGATAGGGGTGCGGCCCACTTTAAAATGCGCGTCTGAAGCTGCCTGACTAATCATTGACCTTAATATTTCAAGAATATCTACTTCCATACCCACCTCTTCTTTTTAAAAAAGTTTAAACATCATTACTGTTATTCGCAGGTTTATCCATACCCACACGTCTTAATACTCGTAAAAAAACATCCACGATATTGGGATCAAACTGCCGAGACTTAAATCTTTTAAGTTCTTCAATAGCAATTAAAGCAGGCAATGCTTTACGATACGGGCGGTCTGAGGTCATTGCCTGATACGCATCGGCAACAGCAAGAATTCTTGCCCCCAACGGAATATTATCCCCCTCCAATCCATCCGGATACCCCCCTCCGTCAATACGCTCATGATGATGATAGATCAGCGGAATTTTATCTGCTAAGCAATGCACTGGTTCAAGAATTTTCTTCCCTATCACCGGATGCTTCTTGATCTCAGTATATTCCTCATCCGTAAGTCTTCCAGGTTTTAATAATATAACATCCGCAATCCCAATTTTACCAATATCATGCAGGATTCCCGCATCACGGATAATATCAACTTCTTTAAAACTGAGTTCCATTTCTCTTGCAATATCAACAGCATATTCAGTAACCTGCTGTGAGTGGCCATGGGTATAATGATCCCGCGCGTCCAATGCTAAAGCCAGCACCTTTATAGTATCAAATAACTGCAGATTATCCACCTGCAATCTCTGTTTATCAACAATCTTGCGCATGGTTGTAACAATATCAGCAGGGTCAAAAGGTTTACTCAAATAGTCATGTGCTCCATGCCGCAGTGACTTCATCGCAGCATCTATATCAGAAAAACCAGCACTAATAATAATATAAGCGTATTTATTCTCTTCCTTTATATTTTCAATCATCTGAGAAAATTCAATATCAGACAATTTAACATCAGCAATAATAATATTAAACTGCTGCCTCTTTATATGTAGATGAGCCTCACCCCAGTTTTTCGCCTGAATCACCTGATAGCCTTCTTGCGCGAAAGTTTTACTAAATGAATCAAGTATTGCCTGTTCATCATCAACTACCAGAATATATGTACGCTCATTCATTCCCTCTCCTTTACAGCATATACTATCGGATCAACAGTCACCTTAAAAATATTCCTCATAGACTTCTTTTATCTTTGTCATTATTTTACTACGCATATTGTTAGTTGAGAATGTTTTTTTATTGTCAATATTCTTTTGCCCCAACGCGTGCATAATTAAACCGATACCTGTTGAATAGAAGATATTACTTAAACTAGGGGTACTACTCACAAAACCGCGCATTATCCCCATGTTCACTTTTAAATTAAGAGTTTTCTCCAATTTTTCAATTATCCCATCCATAAAAGACATACCTCCGCAAATCACAACGCCGCGCTTCACTCGAGGAATAATCCCGGCAAGATCTAATTCCTTTTTAATAGTCAACAGCAGTTCATTTAATTTTCTGTCTATGATATCTTCCATCTGCTTTCGGTTTATACTCTCATAATCAGATTTGTTTTTTTTAATAATTATCTTTTCCTCAGACACTGCTTCATTATCACTATAACGCAAAGAAGAATTCCTGTACTGCAATTTCAGTTCTTCTGCTTGAGGAATATCAATATTTAATTGCCTGGCAATCTCTTTTGTTATATCCTGACCGCCAACAGGTATGACTCCTGTATACTGCAAATTTCCTTCTTTAAAAAAAAGTATGTTCACGCAACCAGCTCCCATTTCAAGCAGGATTACCCCTGTCTGTTTTTCCTGCTCAGTCAGCGTAGACAAACTTGTCATAAATCCAGAATAAGCAACTCCTTCTACATCAAGTCCTGCCCGGTTAACCGCTTTGATTACATCCTTCACATATGAAGTACCGCTACTAATAATATGCAGGTTCACTCCCAAGCGTGTTCCGAAAATTCCCATGGGATTTTTCATTCTTTTATAACCGTCAACAATAAATTCCTGATCCAGCGCGTGAAGAACATCTCTATCCACAGAAGCCGATAAGTATTGCGCCGAATCGATTGCTCTGAGTTTTTCCTTTCGGCCTATCTCAACCGGACGGTTTGATAAATTCAACACAGCCTTTGTATTATTTCCCAGGATATGCTCACCGCTTATTGTCGTAAAAACAGAGTTAATCTTAGTACTTTTTCTTTTAGAATGTTTTAGTCCAAGCGCGGAATGCATTTTGTTTTCTGCTTTTTTAACTACCTCTTCTATACAGCTGGCGACTTCTCCCAAATCTGTTATAACTCCTCGTTCGACGCCTCTAGTCTTAACCATAGAAGCGCTATGAATTTCGACTCTACCATCCGCATCAATACTGCCGACACAAACAGTAGTCTTAGCGCTTCCGACATCCAACCCTATTACTTTTTTATTATTTTTAGCCATTATTTTTTCCCAAATACAAAATCTTTAAAACGCAAATCCACGTAATACTCATGCCTATAATCAATATCCATATTATTTAGAATGCCTGCCAAGTTTTCAATCTTCTCTTTCCATTTGCGGTCGCCTATCCTTACCTCCAATGTATCCTTAATATAAAACATCATACTTCTAGGCTCTGTAATATCAATCTTCGTAATCATATATTGCTTAGAAAAACCACTATCATCAAGCCATTTCAAAAAATTCAGAGCGTATTTTAGATTGGAACGAGAATAGGAATGTCCTGTTTCAATTTCAGGAATGGAAAGATTGCACCCATAAATAATAGGCAATCTCTTTTTTGCTCTTTGCCCAAGCTCAGAGAGTATATAGCCATCCTTATTTACCGTAAAGAAATTCTCTTCTTGATAATTCGCTCGTGTCGCGCCCACAGCAATCTGGGCAACAGGCCTTCTGAACAATACTTCTACAACAAGTTTATTAGGCAGCTCTCTTTTAACAATTGCCTTTTGTATATCGGAATATCTATATTCAATATCATCAGCAACCATTTTTAAATCAACCTTAAAGATATTAGGATTATTTTCAATATTGGCAAACACATATCCCTCTACATCCAATTCTTGATCAACAACCTCAATTTCCGTAACATTAAAATACTCTGAAGCAAGCAGAAAAGATTTCATGCCCATGCCCATTAGAACTATCAAAGAAATAGCAATCATAATCAAAAGAAACTGCCCCCAGTTTTTTTTAGCAGTCTCCCGCATTTCTTTGACGCTGAACTTATGAGTTTTCTTTTTTTTTCTTCTTTTCTTTTTCGGTTTAAACACCTAATTCCTCCTGATTATTAAGGGTCATTCTGAACTTAAGTTGAATAAATTACTATAACTTAATGATTTACAAGTTATTAAAGCAAATTAAGAATACCCCATGATTACACAGATTATTAAAAGATTACAGAGATTAATTTATATTAGTATATCAGTATAATCGGATTTTTAATCGGTGTAATCAGGTTCTTTCGTTCAACTTAAACAAGAAAGAACCATTATTAATATCCTATTTAAGAAACAAATTCTTTGAATTCTAATTTAACAGCTGCAGATATCATCTTTTGGCAAAGCTGGAAAAAATTAATCCCAGCAGCTGCTGCTGCTTTAGGAAGCAAGCTTGTTTGAGTAAATCCGGGTATAGTATTTACCTCTAAGATAATCGGACGCCCAACACCATCAAGCATTATATCTACTCGGGAAAAACAACGGCATCCCAAAAGCTTATGCGCCTTTAAAGCCATCTTTTGAGTAAAACACTTTATATCTACAGGTAAATCAGCCGGCACGATATAATCGCTCATCCCAGGAGTATATTTAGCCTGAAAATCATAAAACTTATTCTTCGGAACTATTTCGATCACAGGCAATGGCTTATCATCAAGAATGCCCACAGTGATTTCTCTACCTTTAATATACTCTTCTACCACAACCTCTTCATCAAAAGCAAAAGCACTTTTAAGGGCAATAAATAAGGCCGCAGGATCCTCAACAACGGACAATCCTATGCTAGAACCTTCCCGTGCTGGTTTAACAACCAAAGGGAATTCCAAATTTAACTTTTGAGTTTTTGACGTCTTTTTATTAAATACCGCGTAAACTGGTACTGGGATCTGATTAGCCTCAAAAATTTTTCGTGAGGCTACTTTATCCATTGCAATCCGGCTAGGAAAAAC
>JAGLQQ010000240.1 GCA_023136735.1 Candidatus Omnitrophota bacterium
GCTAAACGCTAACCGCTATACGCTGTTTTTATTAGTTATTGCTAGCCAAAAATGTTTGCTGAATATAACTGGCAATAATATTTCGATACTCATCTTTTAAGCCCATAAAAAAGAGTGCCGCATGATACTCATCACATCCGGAACTATCATACTCCGGATCGATTCTGACAATAACAGTATTAGTCATAAAAGTTTTCTCTACTTTCTTATCATTCTCAATGACAGAAAGTTTCATTGTTACTTCAAGCTTTGTCATTAATGGCAGGAAAAAATCAATCTGGCAATAAACCCCTGCGCAGCTTATATTTTTAGTCGTTGATTCAAACTGAAATCCTTCAGTGCCAATATTAAGCGGCAACTGCACATCATATCTCTGATTAACTCTTCTCTCAAAATTCTTATTTTTGTCATTCATTTTTAATCTCTCATTTCAATTTAAATGTTTTAGTTCATCTATCTCAGCATCTAAGATACATGCAACCGATTCAAGTTCTCCAATGACCTGATTTAACACCCTGCGAAAATTCTTCGCTTTTAAATGTGCATCTTCAAGTACCCCCAGATCCTCGACCATCTTTTTTAGATTTAAAAACATTTCCCTGAGTTCCCTGGCCTCGCTAAGATTTCGCTGCTTTAGAAATTTCAGTATGAGAGCCTTGTCTTCAACTCTTACATCAGAAAAACTAATTCCCAAATTATATTTATCGTTATTTTGAAGCATTACTCGTTCGATGCGTGCCACCTGGGCAGCACAATTAATCGTATTATCTACCCTCTTTCTATTAACAAATAAAGGCACTTCCATTTTAACATTTAACTTCGTTTTCAAAGGAATAAACTTATCTGTTTGGCAAAAAATTCCACCGCAGCTTATATCTTTAATCTGGAAGTCAATTTTAAAATCATCACCGTATATCTCAAGGCAATACTCCAGCTTATATCTTTTATCCGCTCTTTTATTCTTAACTATGATATTTTTTTTCATTTTATGACAAATTTTTAAGTTCGTTTATTTCAAAATCCAAAATATGCGCAACAGCATCAAGTTCTTCAACAGCCCGGTCAACAACCTTACGAAAATGTTCTGCCGTCGGATGACATTCCTCCACTTCTATAAGCCTTGCCGCCATTTGCTTCAACTGGAGATAAATTCTCTTTAATTCCTTTGCTTCTTTTATATTCTTCTTATGGATATACTTTGAAAGTAAATCCCTGTCTGACTCCTCAATGTTTGAGAATTCAAGTCCAATATTATAATTTATATTTCCGCGTGGATTTGGCGGATCTATGCACACTACTTTTGCTGGACAATTTATTATTTTCTTTACTTTGCGAGTATCAATAGTTAAAGCAATTTTCATGCTTACTTTTACTTCAGTTTCCTTTGGTATAAACCTATCCACTTCGCAGTAAAGGCCAGAGCAGCTTACATTTTTTGTCTCTGTCTGGAGACTAAAATCTCCTGAGCTTATCTCAAGGGGAAGCATCAAAATAAATCGGGGGTGCCTTCTGTGTTCAAAACTTTTGTTTGAATTATTTATCATCTTCTAGTAAATCGTTTTCTCTGCCTGCCTGAGTAATCGAAAGCAATTTCCCTTCAAAGTTAGACACTCTTTTTTCAGCCTCATCATATTTATTTTTAATGTTTACAATGTGCCTTCCCAGAACATCAAATTCATCCCTAAAACGCTTCATATCACCCGTTAATCGATTCAGGTGTTTAATGATCTCTTGCACGTTTTTCTCTATTCTCATACCCTTTAATCCCTGAACAATAGTTCTAAGGTACAGATAAAGCGAACTGGGACTTACAGGAATGACTTTCTTTTCCATAGCATAGCTGCTTAGAGCTTGCTTTGTATCCGGATTTTCTTTTATTATCAACTCATAATAAACATTCTCAGCAGGAATATACATAAGAGCAAAATCAAATGTACCCTCATCCGGGAGAATATATTTTTCAGCTATGCTATCCACATGTTTTTTAACATCATTTAGAAAAGTTTTTCGAGCTTGGCGTTTTTCATCATTATTTTCCGCACTCATGATTCTCTTAAAGTTTTCCAAAGGAAACTTTGAATCGATGCTCACCAAATCCTGCCCAAGGCATATTGCCGCATCCACAGTATTACCATTTTTGAATTTGTGCTGCAGCTTAATATGTGTTGGCGGTAAAACCTGCTCAAGAAGATTGCTCAAAAACAACTCTCCTATTTCTCCGCGGATTTTAGGAGCTTTTAAAATTTCCTGCAAACTCGAAATATCTTTACCCACATCAAAAACACGTTCAGTAGCCTTAGAAAGCGAACCTATATCCTTCTGGACCTGTCCAAAAACTTGGGCTGCTGAATCAAGACGATCACCTACTGTTTGCTGTGAAGACAAAAGCTGCTTATTTATTTCCTGCAGCCTACTGTCCATACTGCTGCTAAACTGTTGCCAGGAGTCATTGACCTGTCCCCTGAGACTCTCAATTTGCTGCTGCATGAGCCCAAGAGCATCATTTTTAGGACGTCGTTGAATTTTAAAACTTAAGATAACAACAAATACAGCTATTATCAAAAGTAATCCGAAAATTGCAATATTTATCATATTAGCGCCAATTTACTTTGATTATTAAGCTGCGGCTTCTTTCTGTGCTTCTGCTTTCTTCTCTGCTTCTTTAGCCTTAAAATTTTTCCAACATTTTTGGTTGCAAAAAAACTTCATATTGCGATAATAACGAATTTTAGCTAC
>JAGLQQ010000241.1 GCA_023136735.1 Candidatus Omnitrophota bacterium
ATCTGCTTGATGAGCAAAGAAAAAGTATTTTTTATCTAGGAGTTGGGGTTAAGAGGATTACTTTGTAAATCATAATTATTTATGGTATAGTAAAACTCTGTGGATAAGAGGGAAAAATGCTTGATTTAGTAAAATTAAAGCTGTTTTGGCGATCTCTTATTGACATTCTTTATCCCAGGAGCTGCCTGATATGCTCGGATTCTATTAACGACAGCTTATATGATGGCGCTTGCAGGGATTGTTTGGAAAAGATTAATTTAAATGTAACGCCATTTTGTAAAAAATGCGGATTTCCCCTTAAAAGCGCTACAACTACAGATAGTTCCTGCAGTAAATGCCGGGGTAAATTATACTACTTCGACAGGGCTTTGAGTGTATCTCAATACACTGGAATCACCAGAAGATGCATTCAATTATTTAAATATAGGCGTAAATTAAAAATCGGCAAAAATCTCTCTAGAATCATGCTGAGGTTTTTGAAGGAGCATTTTAGCATAGATAGCATTGATTTGATTATGGCTGTTCCATTGCATAGATCAAAATTAAAGGAACGCGGATTTAACCAGGCAGAAATCCTTGCTGATTTTATCAGACTGAACCTGAAAATACCCGCTTCATTTGATAACCTTAAACGCGTTAAGAATACACTGTCGCAGTATCAGTTGCCTCTTGAAAAAAGACAACTGAATATTAAAGACGCGTTTGAATGCACTGATAAATCTTTTTTTGCTATGAAGTCAGTGCTCATTGTTGACGATATTTTTACCACAGGAGCTACATTGAGTGAATGTTCCCGTGTATTAAAGGATGCTGGAGCAAAAAAAGTTTATACTTTAACTATGGCAAGGTAAAATAATGGTCATTCTTATTTAAAGTAGAATAGTTTTTGTAAGACAATAAAAGTGAAGTAGTTAGATAAAAATAAGAATGCCCATGATTACAACGATTAAAATAAGATTACAGTGATTGCTTAGGTTTGACGGAGAATGAATCTGTGTAATCAGGTTCTTTTACCACATTAAACAAGAAAAAACCTAAAATAATGCGAATATTAAAAAAATACGTACTTTCTGAGTGGTTAACTCTTTTTACGCTGGCATTGGTTATTATCAGCTTTATTTTAGTAGTTGGAAATATGGTTAAACTAGTTGAAATGGTTATAGCCAAAGGAGTTAATATTCTTGTGGTTTTACGGCTGTTCATATATCTTTTGCCCAGCCTGTTTGTCTTCTCTATTCCGATATCCGTTCTATGTGCCAGTTTGCTTTGTTTTGGACGGTTGGCATATGATAATGAAATAACGGCTATGCGCTCAAGCGGTATAAGCCTATATCCTATTATGGGGATTATTTTGCTTATCGGCATTATGTTCAGCCTGCTTTGTCTAAAATTTAATGACACGATTATTCCTAAAGCGCATTATGCAATGCGTTCTACTCTGCAGGAAATCGGTTTAAAAAAGCCCACCGCATATCTTGAGGAAAAAACGTTCATAAAGGCTTTTAAGAATCATATTATGTTTATTTACAAGATAAAGGGTGAATATCTGGAGGATATTCGAATATATCAGCCGCAAACTGACAAACCAACCAGGACCATTGTTGCCGAGCGGGGTGAATTTATATCTATTCCTGAGAAAAGCGCTGTAAAACTTGTGCTTAAGAACGGTTCGGCTGATGAGCCGAGTTTCGACGACCCCAGTGTATTCTATAAACTAAATTTCAAAAATTATCATATAACCTTGGATTTAAAGGAAAAACAGGAGTTGCGTAAGCTGGATAAAAAAGTTTCAGACATGACTATTAAAGAGCTTGAGACTGATATTAAAAAAATGAAAACCATGAACATTGATTATCGCCCTTTACAGGTCGGTTTATACAGAAAGTATTCACTTTCATTCAGCAGCTTGATTTTTATCTTTATTGGAGCTCCCTTAGCTATTCGGGTCAAAAGACGGGAAAAATCTCTAGGTTTTGCTTTAAGCATAGCAATTTGTTTGCTATACTATTTACTCATGGCTTTTGGTGAAAGCCTTGCTTTAAGAAATAAAATAATACCGGTATTAGGAGTATGGTTGCCGAATATGGTGTTTTTGTTAATTGGTTTGAGTATAAGTTATAAAGTGCTGGAAGAATAGACTATGCGAATTATACGAGAATATATACTTGGTGAATTTTTAAAGCCCTTTATTGGCTGCTTTATACTATTTATCAGTCTATCCTGGATAATTGACCTTTTTGATTCACTTGATGAAATTATGAAGGCTAAAGTGCCGCTTTTTGTGCTTTGTGATTATTACTTTTCACTTACTCCCTTTATTTTTGTGAACATTTCTCCCATAATTGTAATTTTGGCAACAATATTTACACTTGGGTCACTCAACAGAAATAACGAAATAATGGCAATTAAAGCGATTGGAGTCAATCTTTGGTCTATTATCTGGATATTCCTGTGCTTCGGTATATTTATGAGCATAGCAAGTTTTAGTGTAAATGAACTTATTAAGCCTAATTCATATTTGCATTCAATAGAGCTTAAACAAGAATATTTTAAGCCGAGGGCTAATAAAGAAAAAAATCACATAATGAAGGATATTGCCCTGCATGGGACAAAGAACAGGATATTCATTATAAATAGTTATGATGTCAAGCGACAACAGATTACCAATATAACTATATCTGAAAGTAATGAATTGAATGAATTGACCAGGCTTATAGCAGCAAAAAGAGCACAATGGGTTGAGGGATTCTGGATATTTTACGATTGTATAATCACCGAGTATGTGGATGGCAAGATAAAAGCATCTCCGGAAAGCTTTACAGAAAAAGTGATTAATATTGATGAAAAACCGGAAGATATTCAGCGGGCTAATCTTCAACCGGATTTAATGAGTTATTGGCAACTTAAAAAATATGTCAGAAGGCTAAAGCGCAACGGCTTTAATGCTCATAAAGAGTTAGTTATTCTTTATAGTAAAGTCGCGTTTCCTCTGGCTAATTTTATTATAATATTTTTTGCTGTCCCCTTCACCTTAACCAGGAGTAGGAGTGAAAACCTTTTCCTGGGGGTGGCAACAAGTATAGGTATAAGTTTCTGTTACTGGGGGCTTAATGCTGTAAGCTTATCTTTAGGAAAAATTGGCTTTATCCCCCCCCTATTGTCCGCGTGGATAACAAATATAGTATTTCTTTTCATAGGCATCTGGCTTATCGAATCAGTAAAAAAATAAGGTTCTTTCTTGTTTAAGTTAAGCGAAAGAACTTTTTTACACCAATTAAAATCGAAAATATCTGCGGAATATATTCGCCGCATTAAAAATAACATTTTAGACATTTCCGGTGATATTTGACAACAATCGTTTCATGAT
>JAGLQQ010000242.1 GCA_023136735.1 Candidatus Omnitrophota bacterium
AGGGCTGTCCCTACGATATCTGATATTGTTGGATCATTAAAATCGAAAATATCTGTGGAATATATTCGCCACATTAAAAATAACATTTTAGACATTTTCGGTGATATTTGGCAACGATCGTTTCATGTTCACACTATCAGAAATAACAAATCATTATATAATATTCGTGAATATATTATAAATAATCCATCAACCTGGGATAATGACGGAAATAATATAAATATATTCGTAGGGACAGGTTTATAACCTGTCCGTTATAAAAAACAAAACAAAATTATTGATAAATGATATAATAAAAAATATAACAATGACGTCGATACAATTAACGGGCGCGAAAACCGCGCCTCTATGTTGGGTCAAATTATTGCCTATTTCAAACATAATTCCACCAAACAAATAAGTAAATTTAACAATAATTATTAGAATATAATTAAGACCGATAAAATCGCTACCAACGCCATCTGGCGTTTAGTTTTTTACCAAATATCTTGCATGATATTGTGGGATTTGATATACTTTTCTTATGCAAGGGAATGCCCCTGCCAAAGTTAATATAAGGATATAAAATGTATTTTAAAAAGTTAGAAGTCTACGGATTTAAATCATTTGTCGATAAAACTACGCTTTTTTTTGAACCTGGAGTAACCGCTATTGTTGGCCCTAACGGCACAGGAAAGAGTAATATTTCTGATGCAATAAAATGGGTTTTAGGTGAACAGAGTGCAAAATCAATGCGTGGTGCAAAGATGGAAGATGTTATCTTTAACGGCACTGAGGCTCGTCAACCAGTAAATATGGCAGAGGTATCACTTACTCTTTCCAATGAAGAAAAATTCCTCCCTATTGATTACGATGAAGTAACTATTACTAGAAGGCTATATCGATCTGGTGAGAGTGAATATCTTCTAAATAAAACATTAGTCCGCCTAAAAGATATTAATGAATTATTAATGGGAACCGGAATTGGGACAGAATCATATTCGCTCCTTGAGCAGGGGCGGATTGACGCGATATTAAGTTCTAAACCTGAAGAGCGCCGAATTATTTTTGAGGAAGCAAGCGGGATCACTAAATACAAAACAAAGAAAAATGAAGCTATGCGAAAATTGCAGGCGACTGAAGAAAATCTTTTAAGAGTTAATGATATTATTGTTGAAGTGAACAGGCAATTGAACTCTATTCAAAGACAAGTAAATAAAGCTCGTCGGTATAAAGAACAATTTGATACTCTTAAAGAAATGGATACGCAATATACGTATCATGAATACAATATAGTAAGTGAAAAAAAAGCTGATTTTGAAAAAGAAGAGAAAGAGTATTCTCTTGAGCAGAATAATTTGGAGGATGACCTTATAGGGTTGTCGCATGGATTTAAGACACTTAAGGAAACTCTCGGCAATGTTGAGCAGGAGTATAACAGCCTGCATAGTAAATTCCTTAATGCCAGCACAGAAATAGAAAAGAACAGGCATTCTATAAGCTTGAATAAGGAGCGAGTAGAGGAATTTACACAAAGAGCAGAGGATTTGTGTCAAGACATAGACAACAGCAGTAAGAAAATAAGCGATATGGATGAGCAGTTCAAACAATTAGAGTCGCGTATTTCCGGTTTTCAAGAAGAAAAAAATATCAAAGAACATAAATTAGTACTGAAGCGAACAGCAATTACTGACATTGAAAAACTTATAAAAGAAACGCAGAATAGCATTGAAGTCAGCAGACTAGCAGCAGTGAATTTGCTTTCTGAACATGCTCAACTTAAAAATGAACTTACCCGGCTCTCAGCAAATATTCATAATGCTAATGCTCGTTTATTGAGGCTGGCTCAGGAAAGAGAAAAAACAACCCAGGAAATTGATAAGGTTAGTACAGAGCTGAGTAGTAAAATTGATGAGGTTCAAGAACTCAGGGGAAAGGTCACAGGAGAAGAAACCCAATCAAAGGAATTGAACCATAATGCTCAAGCGCTTGAATTTGAAATAAATAATTTAAAGACCAGCAGGCAAGAAAGCAAACAGTCGCTTGTTGCTAGTCAATCGCAGCTTGAAATGCTTGAGAAACTAAACAAGGATTATGAAGGGTTTTCAAGCCCTGTTAAATCTTTTATGTTGAAAAAAAATGATTATCCAGAGCTTTTTGAGGGAGTCTGTGATGTTCTGGTAAACTTGATAGAAGTAAAAAAAGGATATGAGCTTTGTGTAGAGTTGGCAATGGGTGAATACCTTCAGGCTGTGATTGTAAAAAGTAAACAGCTGGCTTTAAGATTATCGGAGTTTGTTGAAAATGAAGGTATGGGGAGAGTAAGATTTATTAGTCTTGATTCAATCCCGAATTTTAGTAGTGCCCCAGGATCTATAGAAAGCGCGCGCAATATAGTAGATGTGATAAGCACAGATGATAAATACAAAAAAGTAATAGCGCATGTTTTAAAAAACACCTTTATAATAGAAAATCCTCCTATTAATAAGGAGTCTAGTTCTCTTCAGAGAAACAGCGTGGTATTTTCTTACCGCAGTGATTTTGCCCGAGAAGTTGTTATTGTGGGGGATTTTAATAATTGGGACGCGGCAGGTGAAGCTAAACTAGAAGCTAAGGGGCAAGGACTTTGGCAGAGGCTTTTCCTTCTTGCGCCGGGAAAGTACAGATATAAGTTTGTTGTCGATGGAAAATGGTTAAGAGATCCTGATAATGAAAATGTAGAATACGATGCTGAAGGTATTGAAAATTCGATAGTAGAAGTAACTACTCATGAAGTCCCCAGCAGTATAATTCCTGTTTTTCCGCAGATGACTAATAGGGACGAAATGTTGGTTACGACCGACGGAAGGGTGTATTCTCAAATTGAGATGATAAGTAAGCCGGCCAAAGAGCAAGGAATGGGATTAATATCTCAGAAGGCTAGAATTAAACAATTGATTGAGCAGTGCGCTAATCTTAAAAATGATATTGCTATTTTTCTTGGACAGGAAGAAGTTAAACAGAAGCAGCTGGATGCTCTTGAGATAACGATAAAAGAGCTTAATGATGTTTTAAATGACGAGAAAATTACTTTGGCAAATAGAGATTTAGAAAAGAATAATATTGAGAGTATCAAGAAAAAACTTGATGATGAATTATCAATTATTGATTTAGAAATAGATGAAACAACTCTTGATGTACAGGAACTTGTGGAGAAAGAGAGTGATAAGAAAAACAGACTGGAAATAATCGATCAAGAAACTTTAAGGAACGAGCAGGAAATGTCAGTCGGGCAAGAGCTTATGAATGTAAAGACGCAGGAAAGGGAAGAGCTCTTGGTGGTTATGGCGGAGATGAAAACAGCGTTTTCTCATTTAAACGAGCAGGAGAGGGCATTAAACGATAACTTCTCAATACTAAAAAGAAATATTGAGGATCAGCGTTGTAATCTGCAGGAGTATTCTTTGCAGAAAGATGAAGCACTTAAGAGGACAGTCCAGCTGAAGCAGGAAATATATACTCTGGAGCAAAATACAATATCGATTGATGCTGAGAATACGCAAACGCAGGAAGATTTAGAGCAGACTAAAGAGCAGCGCACAGAGTTGTTGGCAAAGTTTGAGGATATGCAGGATCAAATAAAGATTAAAGAAAATAAACTCAATCATATTAAAAATAATGTTCGGGATATTGATGTTAAGAAAGTAGAGATAAATTTTAAAATAGAAACATTGGTTAACTCAATGCAGCAGTCTTACAAAATGGACTTAACCCAGATGCGGATTGATTTACCGCAAGAGATTGATTGGATGGAGCAGAAAGAGCAGATTGACGCTCTGCGGGGTAAATTAAACCGCTTGGGTGCGGTAAATCTAGCTGCGGTTGAGGAAGAAGAAGAATTAAGAGAGCGTTCGGATTTTTTGACAAGTCAAAAAGAGGACTTGATTGCCGCTAAACAGACTTTAATGCATGCGGTTGCAAAAATCAATAGAACGACTAAAAGTCTATTTCTTGAAACATTTGAAAAATCAAAGGTTGCCTTTAGAGAGTATTTTAAACTATTGTTTGGCGGGGGGGACGCTCAGTTGTTCCTAACGGAAGAAAAAGATATTTTGGAAAGCGGTATAGATATTGTTGTTCGGCCTCCGGGAAAAAAGATGCAGAATATTACACTTCTTTCAGGAGGGGAAAGGACAATGACTGCTATCGCGTTGTTATTTGGTGTTTTTAAAATAAAGCCAACACCTTTTTGCATACTTGATGAAATGGATGCGCCTTTGGATGAGTCTAATATTGATAGATTTACACGTGTTCTTCAGGAGTTTATTAAGAGTTCCCAGTTTATAATAATCACCCATAATAAGAAAACAATATGTATGGCCGATGTAATGTATGGTGTGACTATGGAAGAAGCGGGGATTTCCAAGCTAGTTTCTGTGAAATTCAGTGAATTTAAAGAAGAGCAGGCATTTGAACCTGAGCCTGTAGCAGTCAATTAATCTTTCCCCAATGAATACGTCTAACGGTTATCGGTAACGATGCTCGTTTGTTTCAAGGCAACGTCCCGCGTTTTTCTGTTTTCACCAGTCCAGCCTATAAAAATGAGGTTTTTAAACTTTTACCGTTATTGTAATTAAGGTTCTTTCTCCCAATTTTAATAAGAAAGAATCTTAATTAATAAGTCTTATTTGAAAAAAAGATCAAGAGGATATATTTTTATATAAGTTCTTTGCTAAACATGCAAACTCGATTACGGCCGGTTTCTTTTGCTGCGTATAATGCTTTGTCAGCGTAACATATCAGGTCCTGGACTGTAGAGGCGTCTTGCGGAAAGCTGGCAACACCAATACTTATTGTGATTCTTTTCCCCTGAGCTCCTTCTTTATGATGAAACTGATGAGCTGCTGTAGATTTTCTGATTCGTTCAGCTGATGAATAAGCTTTTTCTTTGAAAGTTTCAGGCAAAATTATGGCAAATTCCTCTCCTCCGTATCTTGCGACAATATCAACTTCCCGGCAGGAGTTTCTAAAAATATCAGCAATTTCTTTTAGTAATTTATCACCAGCAACATGTCCCAGGGTGTCATTGAAGTTTTTAAAAAAATCTATATCAAGCATAAGCAGGCTTAAATGTCTGTTGAAACGGTTAGCTCTTTTGATATCTTCTGCTAGCTGATGCTGAAAATATCCGTAGTTCCAAAGTCCGGTTAGACGGTCTGTATTGGAGAGAATTAGTGTTTTTTCGAATTCCTGAGAATTTTCAATAGCAAGCCCTGCCTGGTTAGCAAACATATTGAGCTTCCAAATATCATCTTTAGTTATCGATCTCTTTGAATAAAAATTATCTACAATCATTACTCCCACTACACGGTTTTTTGCGACAAGGGGAACAGCAATAAAGTATTCCATATTAAATAGTGAAATTAGAGGATCCTTTTTTTTAATATTCGCTTTTGCTTTCTTATTGGTGATTTCAAATGCACTTTTACTTATTACTGTTTGAGCAAGAATCCCGGATGCGGGCTCAATAGGCAGATTCATGTCTTTTACTATATTGTTCAGGAGTGAATTAGTGCGACGCCCGAATTCCTTATAATCGCTTAAAAGATCGTCCAATGTTTTATGTGTTGTTTTAATGTAATTCCAAATTTGATTAGCATCCTCTTCTGATGCAGGGCCAATACCCATACGTCCTTCGAGAGTGTTATTCTTTTCATTAACCAGAAAGACCATGGAGCGGTTAAATCCTAAGCCCTCTCGTGCAGTAACACTGGTAAGTATTATGTAAAGAATTTCATCAAGGCGCAGCGTTGAACGCATGGCCATACTAATCTCATAGAGCATTTGCAGCTCTGATAGATGTTTGTTTTGAGCTTTAGGAGTTTTCTTGGTTGTCTTCATAGATACTATAGTATAGATGTATTTGGTTATTTGTCAATGGTTGCTATCTTAGGTTGCTATCTTACAGCCAAATAATTGACAATTATTGCCCGATAATATATAATTATGTAAATATTTATCTATTTAAAGGCTTGCTAAAGTTCTTGAGTATAGATTTTTCATCCTCAATTATCTATTACATAGAAATTTGACAATCTATGGAGCGTAAGCTTATTTTGTGAGTGAAGTAATTTATATGACAGATTAAGTAATGGCCCAAAAGATTTTAAGAGCACACTTGCTCTTAGAAAAGCAGGAAAAAGAGGGCATTGGAAAAAGATGATAGAAGAGCACGAAGCAAATGGAGATATTTTTCCTGACGGACCTTTAAATATCCTGTATCTGGATGATAATGAGCAGGCTCTTGAATACATGAAAAGAGCATTGTATATTGAGAATAAAATTAATCTTTTAGGTGTAAGGAATTGGGAGCAATTCAGCGCACAGCTAAATAAGACTAATTACAATTGCCTGATCCTGGATTACTCTGCTAAGGGTGTTAATATATTTGATGCTGTTTATAATCTTTTTAAGTCAGTCCCAAGGCGCCCGATTATAATTGTATCTGGAGTATTGGATGAAAAATTGAGTGCTTCATTTCAGGATTTTCCCTTTCTTAAATTCATTCCCAAATATAA
>JAGLQQ010000243.1 GCA_023136735.1 Candidatus Omnitrophota bacterium
AGGCTAAATAATAGCAATTAATTTATTTGGTTGTTTTATATCTTTTCTGGAAACTAAAAAGTTACAAAACTCATCTACTACGGGGAGCAACTAGAACTTAACCCTATGTAATAAATATACTTGCATATATTTTTGATTGAGAGTAAATCGCAAAAGACAACGGTAATAAAATGAAAACATATTTTTGTGACGTTTTGTCACAAAAAAGTTGCACTTTTTGTGACAAAAGAATATAATATATTATATGTATAGCTTTGAAGATAAGATATTTAGAAAGATTTGTTCGAAAAAGAAGTCGTGGGCTTTCTCTGCAGTGGATTTCAGAGATATCGCATCACGAGATGCTGTGCGCCAGGCTTTAGTGCGTCTTAGTAAGAAGAGTAAGATTAGAAGAGTTAGAGCTGGAATCTATGATTATCCTTCTTATAGCGACATCCTTAAACAATATATTAGTCCGAGTATATCAAAAGTCGCTGATGCTATTGCGCGTAAATGCGGGTGGAACATACATCCTTCAAGCGATACTGCTTTAAATATACTTGGTATCTCTACTCAGGTCCCTGGCAGGGTTGTTTATTATTCAGATGGTCCGCATCGTAAGTATATGATTGGTAAAACAAAACTTGTGTTCAGGCGTCAGCTTAAAAGAGATATGACGGTTAAATATCCTGAAACAGCTTTGCTTGTACAGGCTATTAAGGGGCTCTTGCCTAGGGATATTAGTGATGATTATTTGCTTAAAATGAAATCACATTTTAGTGATGATGAGCTAAACAATATATCTAAAGACTTTAAGATGTTGTCAGGAAGTGTATATGATAATATCAAGCATATGCTAGGAGATAAAATTGAATAAAGTTGCAAGGATGCCCCCTAAGCAGCGCGCGGAAATATTTCGCGAGTGTGCTGCAAAGCGTGGGGTAAGAGAAATAGTTATAGAGAAGGATTTCTGGGTGTGTTGGGTTCTTCAGAAGCTGTATGGACATGATATGCTTAGAAATAATATCATGTTTAAGGGAGGGACAAGTCTTTCAAAAGTGTTTAATGTGATAGAGCGATTCTCAGAAGATATTGATCTGGTTCTGAATTGGAATCTTTTGCGGATAAGCCGGTTTCCTGAAGGGGGCTCTGGTAAAGCTAAAAAAAATTGGTATGTTGAACTTAAACAAAAGTCATGCGAATTTGTTGAAGATAAGATTTATCCGATAGTTAAGGATCTTGTTGGAGACCTGTGTGATTTGGATATCAATACCTCTGGTGATACCGCGAAGATATTTATTGACTATCCGTCTAGTTTTACAGATGAATATATTGAGGGCCGTATTTTTTTGGAGATAGGCCCTAGATCGGCATGGAAGCCAAATGCTTCGCATGATATAAAGTCGTATGTGGCAGAAGAATTCCCAGATGTGGTTTCTGATCCTATAGCAAGTGTGCATGTAATAAAGGTTGAGAGAACATTTTGGGAAAAAGTGCTGATATTACATCAAGAGCATCATCGTTCAGCGGATAAACAATTAAGAGATAGGTATTCGCGTCATTATTATGATGTTGTGATGATGTGTAAAAAGGGTGTTAAAGATTCGGCTATTATTGATTTGGCTCTTTGTGAGCAGGTAGTAACGTTTAAGAAGCAATTCTTTCCAAGCTCTTGGGGAAGAGATGATTTTGCCAAACCAGGAACTTTTGCTTTAATGCCAAACAAATCTTTTATAGATAGATTGAAAAAAGATTACGCTGACATGGAGCAAATGATATTTGGTGAGTATCCAGATTTTGAGGAGCTTTTGATTGTAATAGGAGAATTAGAGAAAGAGGTAAATTCGCAGTAATAATGCGTCTCTCGTAAAGGTAATAGATTAACCATAAATTCCATCACTCAGCAATCGCGGTAATCCGGCTTCAATTCTCAATTTCCGTTGCGTCCTTTATGTGCTTGTCTTCACCCTCATCTAGACTCAAAAAAACTATACATATTCTACCGTCGCCGCCACCAAGACAGATTTATTCCCCCTTTGATAGGTCGTGGCCTATTAAATAACAGCATATAGGTTTTGAGCTTCTTCAGAATCCAAAAAGTTACAAAACTCATCTACCATGGGGAGCTGATATTTTGCGGTCAATTTATTTTTTCCATGCGCTTATTCCTTTTATTTTACATCAGCATGAAAGATGGGACGGCAATGGGTATCCTTACGGATTAAAAGGAGAGGAAATCCCCTTGGGAGCCTGGATTATTGCGCTGGCAGATACTTATGAGGCATTGACTTCTGACCGCCGTTATCGCAAGGCGTGTTCGCAAAAAGAAGCAATAGCAAAAATTAAAAAAGTGTCAGGAACCCAGCTTGACCCGGAAATCGTAAAAATATTTATAGAGATCATTAAAAAAGAAAAGAAGTAATTTAAACCAGATCTTGGAAATGGCCCTAGCGGGTGCTAGAGCTTAAATGTGTGAAATCTTGAATTTAGGCAGTTCAATCTGGGCATTAGTATAACTAGCTGCAATACACGGGATTGTGATAAAATATTTTTGGTTTATATCTGTAACATATTACAATATATAAGCTTACGCGATAAAAATTCCCCATCCTATATTTGCAATATTCTGAATGCTAGTGTATATTTTATCTAAATTTTATATAAGGAAATAAGTGATGAATAGATTAACCGACAAATTGTGTTTTAGAATAAGCGCATTTATTTTAATACATACATTCTTATTATTTGATATTGCTTGGGCAGGAGGCGAGCAACTGTCCTTAATTAAACAAATTGGTACACTTTCTGCGCCAATTCAAATTAGTTAACAGATGTTTAATATCAGTTTTGGAAAACTTTCTGAAAAGATAACGGATGCCGTTGAGTCTTCGCAAAGAAGACAAATTTCAGCTTATTCTCTCTCTGATATATTTAAGTTTCTTGTGGAAACAGAAGAAATCTTTACCTCCAAAGGCCTATCTGAACGATTAGGCATGTCAATAAGTAATACCCGATTGATTTTGGATATATTGCATAAGGAACTGCATTTAGTAAAGCAAAAAAATGAAGGCCAGTATGTTTTGAATAACCTAGCTGTAAAGGCTGAAAATAGGATTAACTTATTATTAACAAATGTTATGCTTGATTCTTCAAAAGAGGCTATTAATAATACGCGCGGGAAGATTTTTGAGATATTTGTTGATGAGTTTATTAATGAAGCTGTTGATGGAATAGCTCCGGATTATATGGGGGGAACTAATTATAA
>JAGLQQ010000244.1 GCA_023136735.1 Candidatus Omnitrophota bacterium
TCGGCTTTAAATCAATCACCTCATCAATGATATTCTCAGGGTTTATTCCAGCTGTGATAACCTTCAATCCTTTCATCCTCTTTAGCTTCGCGCCAAGATAAGGACCAACCCCATCATCACTTCTAAAAGAATTCCCGACAGTAATAATTAAATTACTGCCGGGAATAGATTTTAATAACTCAGTTATATCAACCGTTAATATATTTGACATTAAGAAAATGTGCCGAGCAGGAAATACATGGATCATATGCTCGAACCAGCATTTCCATAAGTAATGTTATCTCTTCCTGCTTTTTATCAAGCACTTCCGGAACAAGTTTTTGCATATCCTTTTCGATATTATTGCAATTCTGTCCTGTGGGGATAATACAGTTAGCATTTACAATTTTACCCTTTTTATCAACTTCATACTCATGAAAAAGAATTCCGCGAGGAACCTCAACCGCGCCCACTCCAGTGCCGGCCTTCACTTTTATAGCGCCATTTTCATTCAATCCAACTACGATCTCCTGTGAACGATCAACACCTTTCACTTTAAGCTCTTCAATTATCCGGATAGAATCTTCCAAAGAATGCACACACTCAACAAGCTGAGCCGCTGTATTCAAGAAAGAATTCGTAGTTATCGGCTTAAGGCCTATTGCATTTGCAACTGCTTTTGCTTTAGGATGCAGCTTATCAAAGTTAAGATTAACTCTAGCCAAAGCCCCGACCATATAGGATTCTCTACTTGCCTTCGCGTGCTTTGCTGATGAATGAGAAACAATAAACTCATTTGTTATTTTTCTGTAATCCTTTTTGTTCATGCGCAGGCCATCTGTTGAACCAAGATCACCCTCAAGCATCGGATACTCATCACTATCATTAACAAGTCCCACATATTCTGTCTCGCGCTCAAATTGCGGAAATATCAGTGTTTTAGCAAGTTCAATAGTCGGCTTCATATCCGTTCTGAGAACTTTTAACAGGCTAAGCATAGCATCAAGATCTTTTTCTTTAGGCAGTTTAGTAAAACCGCCGACAATGGAACTTATCGGATGAACATGACGGCCAACAAGGATATCACACACATCATTACAAGATTTTTTCATGCGCAATGCTCGGCGTACTACGTCATTATGTGTTTTTATAAGAGGAACAAAGCTTTTTACTCCCAGCAAATCAGGCGCGACAAGAAGATATATATGCAAAAGATGCGAATCCAGGTTTTCCAGATGCAGTAATAGTTTTCTTAATTGCGTAGTTTGCGCAGAAGGGATAAATCCAATAGCATCTTCAGCTGCCTGTATAGAAGCAAGTGTATGGCCGCAGGCGCATATTCCGCAAATGCGGCTTGTAATATGCTGCGCTTCAAAAATAGAACGGCCTATAAGCATTCCTTCAAAAAAACGCGGTGATTCAACAATATCCAAACGGCATTCCTCAAGCTTACCATTTTTAACATTAACAACAATATTCCCATGTCCTTCGACACGAGTTAGATACTCTACATTAACCTTAACATTCCTACCCATCTTATTTCAGCTCCCCAAGTTCTCGCGATTTGTTATACATATTCATTTTGTTTTCAATCCACTCCAGCGAGATTTTATGTTTTTCCAGAATATCTTTTTGTCCATTCTCAGCTGGGTTGCTAACCATACCGCGGCATCCGTAACAAATATTTCCGTTATTAATACACCAGGAATTACACCCAGCACGAGTAATCGGACCAAGACATGTAACCCCTTTATCAAACATACATTCATTTTCATTAAGCTTACATTCAACACATACAGCATTATCCGGAACATTATACGGCAGTCCGGACAAAGCAGCCTTTAAAACCTGTATAAATTCCGGGATATAAACCGGACACCCAGGCACAGTATAATCCACCGGTACTACCTGATGTACAGCGTGAGTAGGGATAGTATCAAAATGCTTTGCGTCTTTTTGATATACATATTCTCTGATTTCTTTTAATTTGAAATTATTTTTCATTCCGTTGATCCCGCCGATTGCAGCACAAGACCCATAAGCAATTAAAACTTTTGCTGTTTTTCTTATTTTCTTTATCCTCTCTACCGCGTGCGAAGTAGTAATACTGCCTTCGACAATGGCAACATCGTAATCGTTTGACTTCTCGCTCATCACTTCACGAAACTCAACGACCTCGATAAGATCAAGCACATCAAGCAGCATCTCACCCATATTTGCGACCTGAAGCTGACAACCCTCACAACAAGTAAAATCAAAAAACGCAACCTTAACTTTTTTCATAATTATAATGCCTCGTGTTTTCCTTTAATTTGTTCATAAGTAAATACCGGACCTTCTTGACAACAATAATACTCACCTACCTGGCAATGTCCGCACTTACCCACACCACATTTCATATGCCTTTCCAGTGAGAGAAGAATCTGTCTCTCAGGAATTTTCTTCTTTAACAGCTCCGCGATTACAAATTTATACATTATCGGCGGGCCGACTACTACAGCAAATGTTCTATTAGAATCCAAATTAACTCCCGGAATAAGTGAAGTGATAAGTCCTACATTTCCCTTCCAGGCAGGATCTGATTTATCGACAGTGCAATGAAAATTAACATCAAGTCTTTGTTCCCATTGCTTTACTTCATCCCCAAAAAGCATATCACGAGGTGTTTTACATCCCAAGAGTATATTTACCTTGCCATAATCCCTGCGGTTATCAATAACAAAATTTATCAGCGAACGTAAAGGAACAATGCCTAATCCTCCAGCTACAAACATAAGGTCATTCCCTTCTAATATTTGCGTAGGGAATCCAGTTCCAAAAGGCCCGCGAATTCCGACCACATCCCCTTTATCAAGTTTATGCAATGCTGCTGTAAGCATTCCAGCAGTTCTGATAACCAGTTCGAATGTGCTTCTTTTTGATGTTGGTGAAGAAGAAACCGAAATTGGTGCTTCGCCCACTCCGGGGATAGAGATCATAACAAACTGACCCGGTTCATGGTCAAGAGCCTCTCCATTGGGCAGAGAAATCTCGAAAAGCTTCTCCATTTTTGTCATCTGTTTAGTTCGAACAATCTTTCCTTTTTTTACGGCATATTCCGATTCTTTTAACGATACTTGTTTCATTTTTTTTCCTTTACTAGAGCATTAATCGTTTCTTTTAAATTTATCTGTGCCATACAAGTTCTACTGCATCTACCGCAGCCAGTGCAAAAATATCTACTGAATTTTTCAACTGGATAGCTAAACTTCCTCATAAATCTATGCAATTGACGCGATCCTCTATCCTCACGAAAACTTTCTCCGCCGGCTACCTTGGCAAAATTTTCGTTCTGACAGGAATCCCAAACACGATAACGCGCTCCAGTATTAAAATCAAGATTAATATCATCTTTAACATCAAAACAATAACATGTCGGACATACATTTGTGCAATTTCCACAAGCAACGCAGCGCGAATCAATATCTTTCCATACCTTACTTTTTACAGACTTATCAAATAGATTTTTTAATCCCTCATGTCCAACTTTCACCTCATCTTTAAATATTTTACGTTTTGCTGCTCTAAGATCATCAAGCTGCTGAAAATCCTGTTTTTTAGCCTCCTGAAAAAGTTTAATTCTTTTAATTATTTCATCACCAATCTGAGTATTAACATGAATCATAAAACTATTTTTCAATTCAGTAAAAAACAGGTCGTAACCTCCGTTAGGCAAATGATTATCCATAACCGCGCAACTTGCATGCTCATCACAGTAATTGTTGCATTCAAGACCGATAATAACCAGTTTATCTTTCCTAACTATATAATTAATATCTTTAGGTTTTGTCGTAAACACTATATTAAGGCTCTGAATACCGGCAAGGTCACAGGTATGCACACCAAAAATTATCTTTTCTGAATATTCAAGAATAGGCGTCCAATCCTGTTTTTTCTTGTCAAATTCGAGAATTTTTTCTTTTTGCGGCATGAAATATTTTTTTGGTGGTAAGATCGTAGGGATATATTGTAACGCGACTTCTTCGCCTGTAGTAACTTCAGCAAAAGCAAAACTCTTCTTACCCTTTGCTACCGGGGCTACAACCGGCTTGATTTTAGAGAGTTTTTCAATAAATTCGTTAAAATCTGACTTTTTTAAAGTAACATATTTTCCCATTTTTCCGCCTTATGATTTAATATTCCTTTTTATTACTAAATACAAAAATAAGAAAGAGTTTCAATCTCCTGACACAAATCTACACTCTTTAAGTTAACATTTTCCGGAACATTCAATGCTGCCGGAGCAAAATTCAAAATACAGTTTACTCCCGCTTCTACTATTGTATCCACAACTTCCTGCGCATTTTCAGTAGGCACGGCAATGATTCCCATTGCTACCTTTCTCCTTTTAATTTCTCTAGTAAGTTCTTTGATATCTAATATATCAATATTGCTTATCTGCCTGCCTATTTTTTCCTTGCTCGTATCAAAAGCCGCTACAATATTAAGCCCCGGCTGTTTAAATCTAGGATATGACATCAACGCAGTTCCTAAATGTCCTGCCCCCACAACTACAACATTTAATACCCTGTCTTTTCCCAGGATTTTTTTTAATGCTGCCTTAAGTTCAATAATATTATAACCTGATCCCGTCACTCCAAATTGCCCAAAATACCCCAAATCTCTGCGTATTTGCGCGTCATTTATATTTATTCTTTCACCAAGCTCAGATGATGAGATCGTAATAATATTATTTTTTGCCAGTTCGCTTAATTCCCGTAAATAAATACAAAGCCGCGAAATCGTTGCCTCAGGTATTTTTTTATCTTTCATTCTTAACAGTCTTTACCTTTGTGAA
>JAGLQQ010000245.1 GCA_023136735.1 Candidatus Omnitrophota bacterium
TTTTTTCACCTTTAAAGTGACTATCCAATTCTTTCTAAATACTTACTACCTCTGGATTAATCTTCCTTTGCAGAATTCTATTTAGGGATTAGGGACAAATTGACAAAACTGACTTAAATAGAGGAATTAACAGAGGAAAAACTGGACTCATGAAATGTCTGAAGCACATTTGAATGCTCATAAATAGTAGCAGAGCTTGTAAATGTAAGCGCACGGTTATTTTTAAGCTTAGTTATCTTCAATACAATACTGCTGTGATTGATGTCTGTGGCAACAATCGCACGCACTTCAATTACCGCCAGACCATCAGTTGTGATATCTTCTTCAACGTTAAATTTAATCAAATTGCTTAAAGGGCTCCAGCTTTTTATTTCATCGATAAGATATTGCGTGAGTTCTGATACATCTTGCCCATAATTTGCAAATTGAAGAACCATTTCCCACTGACACACCTTTTTCTTCCCATTATAAAACTCTTCAAACTTAACCTGCTTGCCCTTGATCCGAACAGCGCTCTTCAAATCTCTCTGCAATTCGATTGCCTTAACCTCAGTACTGGCTCTCGCGGAAAATGATATTACGATATCATCCCCTTTTCCCTTGAACTTAGGCAGCCTTATTCTTTCTTCCGAATCTTTCAGTTCTTTCTCATCAAGTATATTTTCAATCTTATCGACTAGTTTTTTGATCCTTTGTGAAGATATATTTTTGCGATTGTGTTCACGCGGCACAGTAACCGTAAACTGAAACAATTTACTCAGATAGACATTTAACACTCCATTAGGTTTGTTATTAATTTTATGCCTTTTTAACTCTATTTCCCAATCGCTTATCTGCCCTGTGCCTAGAAGCAAATAGAAAATATCCCGCGAATCAATTCCAAATGACCGGGCTAGTTGGCCAAGAGCAAAATCATCAAGATTAGATTCTTCCTCAATAAATTTTTCCTCAAGCATTTCTTTTCCTTTAAGTTTAGCCTCTTCAATAATTTTGCTAATACTTATTTTCCAGGAACAATATGTCAAAGCAGCATATAATTCTTCCCTGTTTATAAGACCCTGTGAATGTGCAAATGAATCCAAGAACTTCCCTAATTTTAGATTATTATCAAAAACTATACCCGCTTCTTTAAACTTATTCTTAAGACTTATTTCTCCAGATAAAGGAAATTTTTTATTAAATATTGAAGGCGGTTTTTTTTCAAGCTCTATTAAGCTGATAATCATTTGAGCTCTTAAAGTTTTTGTTTTTTCCCTAAGACGCAGTATCTGCGAGCCATCAACACGTCCGTTGTTTTCGATTACCAGGATATCACCCGGCAATAGCGTATAATCTATTGTTGCTAATAGCCCTCGAGAATCAGGAGCACTGCGCAAGTAAAATACCCCTTGATTCCAGTCATAGATGTTCGCCCCGCTAAACCTGTCATTAAGCAGGTTTGTGCTGCGCAATGCCGCGATATCTGCAACTATTGAACCTTTAGGCAGTCGTTTTGAAGTCAAATAATGCCTGCCGCCCTTGCCTTCTTTTTGAACAAAAACAAATACCCAGTCTTTAAGCTCTCTAAAAACACGGTTAAAATCACTCTCAAAATTTTCTGTAGGAGCATACATCTCCGTCTGATCGAACTTTTGTCCTGTATTTTTTGCCAGTTTATAGGACCAGTGCGCTCTTTCGCGTTCTCTTTGATCATGAAATTGTTTTGTCATTATCTGGACTTCATAAGAATATCCATCTATGGTATCTTCTTTTTTTAGATCAATGTAGAGCGCCCCCTGAGGACGTTTAGTCGGCACTTCCCAATTACGCTGATCATATTTTTTCTTAACCCAAGAACCAAGATTTTCTGCGACTAAATCCGAATACTGATAGAGCATCTCAGGCGTACAGTCGCATAGGATGCGTATTCCCAAAATATCCTGCATACCTTCAATATAGTTTACATCTTTTAATTTCTCAGCAATTTCATATAGCCCTTTTAAACGCGCGCTGATGTTAAAAGTTGCAGCTCTTTGCAGGCCGTACTTTTGGATTATCTTCGACTGGAGCATATCTTCAATTGCATTTAAATGTTCTTTCATTTCCTCATATTCCCTACCAAAGTGCTCTTTAAATATTTTCCTGGTATAATTATATTCAGCATTACGGGAAAGACGAAATGATTCATTTAACAGCTGCTTTTTAATCTCTACATAGCCCAGTCTATCAGCCAAGGGAGCATACATCTCCTCAATTTCTTTTATCAGGTCATTGCGGTCTATTTCAGAAGCAAATTGTATAGAAGCAAGTTTATCAGCAAAAACAAGCAGCATTATGCGGTAATCCGGCTCAAGCGTATCATTATCATTTCCTCTGTCTTTAGCAGAGAGTTGAATTATCGCATTCATAAAATTCTGAATATCATGTACTGCCCCCTCTAAGGGAAGCGACGCATAATAAAAATCTGTTACAAAAAGAAAATTATGGATAAGTGTGGAAATCTCATCTAATTCCTTTTCACTTAGCTTGTTTTTAAGCACCTCGACCATACCATTTTCATTTAAGCGATGTAATAGTGCCGCTGCGATCGCCTCAACAGGCGCACCCCATTCACTTAAAGAATAAGCAGCCTCAAGAGTATGATGCAAAAAGAATTCATTTGAAGGGCTGGAAAATTTTTTCCCCGCGTATTCTTTTTTAGCTAATTTTAATACTTTTTCAAAAAGCTCTTTATCCGCGCGTGAGTATTCAGATTTTTTTTCTAGATTTTCCCTTATTGCTTTCTCGAGAAAGTCCTGGCGTCCTATTTGAACCTCTTCAGTACTTGCAGCCTCATACTGCAAATCAATATCTGTATTGCCATAAGTCCGGCTGTATATATCCAGAAAAGACTGCGCATCAAAACGCATAGCAGGAGACAGAGTTTCTCTATCAAAGGCCTTTTCCCACGCAAAAGAATTCTGAGCAAAAATAAGTCCCCAAACCATTATAATAACAGCGAGTTTTAATAAAAGTAAGGTTTTAAGTTTTATCTTCATTTTTTTTAAAGTTATTAAGGTTCCCCATTACAAAATATGCAAATTTTCGACTACTTTAAAAGGTCTAAAAATATACCATACTTCCTCCCTTATTGCAAGCTCTTAACCTCTTTATTTTTAGCTATTTAGGAAAACAATACTACAGGCATTCCTTTTAAGGGAAAAAATAAGAAATAAAATGATGTTAAACTGAAGACAGAAGCAGTCCTTTAATCGGCTGAAAACTCCTTCTATGAATAGGGCAAGGGCCAAATTTCATGATCGCCTGGCGATGGGCTTTTGTTCCATAGCCCTTATGGCTGGCAAAGCCATACTCAGGATACTGCTTATCATACTCAAGCATCAAGTTATCTCTGGTAACTTTAGCAACAATGGAAGCGCTGGCTATAGAGAGGCTTTTAGCATCACCACCAATAATCGGCGTGCAGTTAGTTTCAATTTTAGGTTTATGGGGCCCATCGACTAATACCCATTGCGGGTTCTGGTTTAGCCGGCTAATGGCAATAGCCATAGCATTAAGACTGGCTACCAGGATATTAACTTTGTCTATATCTTTTTCACTTACAACCGCATAGGAATAATCACAGTTTTCAGTTATTTCTTTAAAAGCTTTTTGCCTCTTTATAAGAGACAATTTCTTGGAATCTCCGATCTGTTCTTTAAAAACATATCCGGCAGGAATAATAACCGCTGCTGCTGCTACAGGCCCGGCCCAAGGTCCGCGACCAGCCTCATCAACTCCGGCAATAATATTAATTCCCCTATTCAAAAGTCCCTGTTCTATATCCCACACAGGTTTTATACCTTGGCTTCTTCCTTCTTTACAACTTTTTTTTCAAGAACCTTTGCCTTCTTACCTTTACGGTCTCTCAAATAGTATAATTTTGCCCGGCGTACTTTACCTTTACGCATAACCTGAACACGATCAATAATAGGTGAATTTAAAGGAAATATTCTCTCAACTCCCTCTCCATAAGACAGTCTGCGTACGGTAAAGGTCTCACTTACTCCGCCGCCGCGCTTTCTTATAACTACGCCTTCAAATACCTGAATACGTACTTTACCTTCTTCTTCCTGGATCTTCACATGGACTTTCACAGTATCCCCAGGCTCAAACTTTGCTATTTTTGGTTCATCACTTTTCTTCTTTGCCATTATTCCCATCCTCTCTTAAATGAACAGTTATTTTACGTTCACGTAAAATATAGGCCTTTAGGCCGTCTGCGAATTTAATCCCGCCGCTTAGTGGCGGGATAACTTTGTATCTTATCAATTTAACCGCCTCTTTTTGGCAGAATAGCTTTGCAACTGATAAATTTTACCACTTTTAGCACATATATACATTAATAATTATTTTAGTAAATCTTTTCGTCTTTCTTTAGTTCTTTTTAAAGATTGCTTCTTGCGCCATCTTTTTATTTTTTCATGATCTCCTGACAATAATATTTCAGGAACGCTCATTTTTCTATAATTCTGAGGTCTCGTATACTGCGGGTATTCAAGCATATCATCATTAAAAGATTCATCCTGCAGCGAACATTCTTCACCAAGCACCCCAGGGATAAGCCGTACAACAGTATCAATAAGAACCATTGCCGGTATTTCTCCACCTGTCAAAACATAATCACCAATTGATATTTCAACATCTGCAAGTGTCCTAACGCGCTCATCAAAACCCTCGTAATGCCCGCAAATAAGTACTACATGTTTATACTTGCTCGTTTTAAGAGCTAATTTTTGATTATATTTTTTGCCTTGCGGCGTAAGCAATATAACTTTCGTATTTTCCTTACAAAGATCATCGCATGCCTCAAACACAGGTTCCGGCTTAATAACCATTCCCGGCCCACCACCGTAGGGTTTATCATCCACGGTACGTCTTGTATCATGTGTCCAATCACGCAGATCGTATATATTAATCTGTGCCTTCTTATTCTCTTGGGCTCTTTTTAAGATTGATTCGGCTAAAATGCCGCTAAACATATCAGGGAACAAAGTTAAAACGTCAATCTTCATAATCACATTTCTTTTTATTGTATTTAATCCTTACAAAGAGCTTTCTTTAACAGCTACATCAGGCTTGCCGCTTATCTCATCAAGTCTCATTTGAGCTTTTACGCCTTCTTTTGTGTCCGGGAAGTAATCTACTATCTTCATATAATAAAGCATTGAAGTTGTGCAATCTCCAACATCATCTGCCAGAGCTGCCGCTTGAAACCAAGTCCTCAATGAATGATTTTCATTTACATTTAAATCCGGCTTTTGCTCATAACTTACTAGCTTCTCTTGTTTGGCCCCCATAACTTCACTCATCATACAACCTGAAACAGAAAAAAGTATCCCCACAATTAATAACAATACAAAGCCTCTTATCATTACTTACCTCCCTTTTCCAATGAGCGCACAATTTATGAAATAATATATTTTATAAATTGTAAACGCAAATTGAACCCCGCGCTCTAATCTATTCCTTCGCCAGGTTCTACCTTTAGTATTAATATCATTATCGCCTCCATCTAAACCTCTACAACATTGCGTAGAGGGCGGGGTAAAGCTCGATATAAGACCTAATTAGCTTTGGTCTTTAAGTCTTGTCCTCGCCTTATATTCAATGGGATTTTTTTATTTTTAAAGATACTTTTCACGGTAGGTGTTGGTTTTGCCCCAACACTTAGCCAATACAAAGCTCTATCCTCCTTAACTTCCACTAAAGCTGGTTCCTTTGACGGATCATAATAACCAATCTCTTCGATAAACCGCCCATCTCTGGGTCTATGCTGTTCAATCACTACAATTTTATGATGCGGTTTTCTTTTTGCGCCAAGTCTTGCTAAACGAATAATAACTGCCACGTACTCACCTCCTC
>JAGLQQ010000246.1 GCA_023136735.1 Candidatus Omnitrophota bacterium
CTGAAGTAATTACAAATTATTCTAATTTATTCAAGAGTACTGCCCAGAGCTTTCAGCTTAAATAGCTTATTACCATTTAGCTTCTATGCCAGCAAACATCCACCTTCCAGGCATCGGGATATTTGCTTTACGGCTATAACTATGGTTAAACAGGTTATCTATATTAACAAAAATACTATATGATTTGATCTTTTTTGAAAATGATGTATTCACTATAAAATCTCCACCCGCATCTTTCCTTTGAAGATACTGCGTTTGCACGGTTGATGATATGCTCAGGGGCAAAAGGAATTCTCCTCCAAGAGTAGCCTTATGTTTAAGATAATCAAATACATATTTAGAGACAAGTTCACTTTCCTGTTTGCTCCTTAAAACATAAGAATATCCAAAGGAAATTTCTTTTAAACAAGGCTTTACTCCTCTTAAAACTTCAGGATATATCTTTAAACCAATATCAACGCCATCTGTGGTCACTCTGGAGACATTTCTAATATCATACACAGTTTGAGACTTTTCCCTTACCCAGTCAATCAGGTTTTTCCCTTTTCTCCTAAAAACTGTAACCTGCGATGAAAAGCCCAAAGTTGCATAATCAGCTCCCAACTCATAGTTATTTGATTCCTCAGGCTCTAAAGCCGCATTACCTCTATTAGCAGGGCTATTATAATACAATTCCGTAAATGTTGGAGCACGAAAGGATTGACTAAAACTTGAGCGAAGTTTTAACTTATCACTGAGTTTATACCCGCCGCTTAACTCTGGCACAAAAACATCTTCAAATGTATCATAAAAATATCCTGTTCCCCCCATAGAAAATGTCCAGCGCTCTCTAGATTGGGAATAAACACCATAGAGTGTATTACGCTGCCTATCCCTATTGCCTAAACTTGAACTTTCGATGTCCTCTGTTGCAATATCAACTCCGGAAAAAATTTTCCCTAAGGGCAGATCATGAACAACATCAAGTTTTACTCCTAATACACGGTTTGTATGCAAATTTTCATAGAATCGGGGATTTGATCTATCAAGCAGAAAGCGATCCTCATGGCGGCGCATATAAACCTGGGGATTAAGATATAAATCATCCAATTCTGACTTTATCCCTAAGCTTGTAATTAGCGTTTTTGTGAATTCCTTTTGCTCAGGATAAAATTCAGAGTAGAAACCGTTTGCTCCGAATTCCTTATCCATAAATCCAAAAATAAATTCCATCTCACCCAGACTATTTTCTAAAAAACTTACATGGGATACTTTCAAAACTCTAAAATCAGTATTATAGCGGTATCCGCTACTGGAGGTAATCCCAGCACTGGTTTTTGAAAACATACTGCCTGTCGGATAGGCGGCTGAAACCATCTGACTCAAATAGTCATTATCTCCAAAAACGAAACTTGTTTTTATTTCCTGTGCTGTTGGTTTTTTTGTAATAAAACTTATTGACCCTCCCTGCCTTGAAGCAGCATTTACTGCAGCTGATGGACCGCTTACAATAATAACTTTTTCAAAATCATCTATAAAAAAAGGAACGTCCAGACTGAAATGCCCAGTCTGAGGATCATTTACTTTCACTCCATTGATCAAAACATCAGTCTGCTCAAAACTTGCCCCCCTAATCTGTAAATCAGACTGAATATCAAATGCCCCTCTCTGTGCAATATCTAATCCGCTTAACTGGCCTAAAACTCCTGAAAAAGATTGACTGCTGGTTGTTTGAGTGCTATCAATATAACTTATTGACCGAAGGGAATTAGAGCAATATTCATCAATCAAAGAAGGATATACTACTACAGGATCAAGATAATAAACCCCTGTATCATTATCATTGGCAAAGCCATCAGCATTCATACAGACTGCAAATAAGCTGACAATCAATAGAATAAAAACAACTCTAACATTCCTTTGCTTCACTGAATCCCTCCCATTGTTAACCATTATATTTTTGTAGTTAACATAGTAACTAAAAAAACGGTTCTTTCTTGTTTAAGTTGAACGAAAGAACCTGATTACACTGATATACTAATATA
>JAGLQQ010000247.1 GCA_023136735.1 Candidatus Omnitrophota bacterium
CTTAATTTGCTTTAATAACTTGCAAATCATTAAGTTATAGTAATCTATTCAACTTAAGTTCAGAATGACCCAAGAAAATTTACTTTACTATGAGTTTATTCTCAATTAAAAGATTGATGATTCTTTTGACTGATCCTTGATTTTTCAAAACCAAATCCTTGGCATTTTTCGCCAAAATATCCCTTTTACCTTTATCACATATAAGCTCATCAAGGGCTTGTATAAGAGCTTCTTCATTGTCAACTGTTACTGCCGCATTTGCCGATAAAAACATCTTTTCTATGTCATGAAAGTTATACATATATTTTCCGAATATAATCGGCTTAAGGCAAAGGGCCGGCTCTATGGGATTCTGCCCTCCTCGTTTAACCAGACTCCCTCCAATAAAAACAATATCAGCGGACTTATAAACTCCGGATAAGACTCCCATAATATCAAGCACCAGAACATCTTCAGGCATGATCTGTAATCCATTCTGCATTATCCTGCTCACAAATTTACTGCTTAAGCCGTATTCACTTATTACCTTTTCTATGTCAATTGCACGATGAGGGTGCCGGGGGGCTATAAGCAGTCGAATATTCTTGTGCTTTTCCTTAAGCGTTAAAAATACCCTTACCAGCAGTTCCTCTTCATTGTCATGTGTACTTCCTGCAACAATAAGCAGATCATTAATATCCGTTTTAAGTTCAGGCAATTCTTTAGCCTCTGTTTGCTGTATCTGATCAAACTTAACATTTCCAACACTCTTAACATTTCGCGGATTTGCTCCCAGATCAATAATCCTTTGCGCGTCTTTTTCACTCTGCATACAAAGAAAATTTATTTTTTTAATTATTGGAGAAAAGATAAATGAAAATCTTTTATATTTCGGATATGCCCCATCAGAGATGCGCCCGTTAGCAATAACAACAGGAATATTTTTTTTCCCCGCAATACGGATCATATTCGGCCATAGCTCTGTCTCCATTATTAAAAGCATTTTTGGGTTTACTAGAGCGAGGATTTTTTTTACAATAAAACTCAGGTCAAAAGGAAAATATATAACAATGTCTTCTTGCGCTGCTATTTGTTTTGCAATAGTGTTGCCAGTAGGCGTAATCGTAGAAATAACAAATCGCAAGCTCGGAGAATATTCTCTTAACTGAGCGATAAGAGATGCTGCGGCCTTCATTTCTCCCACACTCACAGCATGGACCCAAAAGAAATCATCATGAACTTTTAGTGCGTTTTTTATGTTTTGAGGATATATGCCAAAACGCTGCCTTATCCCTATCCTGCGCTTTCCTTTAAAAAGCAATGCCGGCAGGTAAAGAACTGACAATATCAAATAGATAAAATCAAATAATATAGACATATTAAAATTACCAGTTAACCAGTTACCGGTTTGCCGGTTAAAAAATCATACACTTAATACTGGTTCTTGTTACTTTTTTACTTACATTAACTATTTCTGCGCTCTCGGGTGCGTCTGATCATAAACATTCTTCAATCTTTCCGTGGACAAATGTGTATATATTGTCGTTGTGGATAAATTGGCATGGCCTAACAATTCCTGAACTGAGCGCAAGTCAGCTCCTCTGTTTAAAAGATGTGTAGCAAAAGAATGTCTTAAGCTATGCGGTGATATATCAGTTCTAATACTAGCAACTTTTATATATTTATCGACTACATTGCGTACACTGCGGTCGGTAAGTCTGCGCCCATCTTTATTCAAAAACACGGCTCGATCAGATGTCCCTACTCCTTTTTTGCGTTTTTTTAAGTAATTCCTTATTACCCTTAACGCTCTATCACCAATAGGAGCCAATCTCTCTTTCTTTCCCTTACCATAAACTCTTACAACACCTGCAATAAAATCTATATGTTCAACACTCAATCCTACCAGTTCGCTTACTCGTATACCCGTGCTGTATAATGTCTCAAGTATCGCTTTATCGCGCAAGCCTGCGGAGTCTGCTATATCAGGAGTCTCTAAAAGTTTCAGGATATCATCCTCTCCTAAAAATAGAGGCAGCTTCTTTTCCAATTTTGGTCCAACCAGCCCAACCATAGGGTTTGACTTAAGATGCCCTTCCCGGGTTAAAAACTTAAAAAAAGATCTAAGGCAGGCCATTTTACGAGCGATTGTAACTTTTTTGTACCCTTTCTGTCTTAGCGCCACCAAGAATTTCCGAACATCAAAAACATCTACTGTTTTAAGCTCCTTGTCATTCAAAAAAAGCGAAAGATCTCTAAGGTCAACACTGTAATTTATTAATGTATGCACAGAAGCATCTTTTTCTACTTTTAAATAATTTAAGAACTTATCTATATATCGTTCCATAGAGCAGATTACCTATTTTTTTACTGCAAACTTTTTTACTGATCAACCTCATCAACGGTTCCATCTTCTTTGGGAAGCGTTTTTGATAGAAAGGTACATTCAGGATATTTACTACATCCATAAAAACGCATTCCTCGTCTTGAACGACGCTGAATCAACTCCCCTTCACAATCTTTATTAGGACATTTAACCCCTGAAGATATTGATTTTGCATTGCGGCATTCAGGAAATCCAGAACAGCTTAAGAATTTTCCGGTACGAGACCATTTAATAACCATCCCCCTACCGCAAAGTTCACATTTTTGGTCGGTTTCAATAACTTCTTTCTTGAGATTTTTCTGCGCATATGCCAGCTTCTTTTCAAACGGAATATAAAAATCCTTTAACACCTGTTTCCATTTCAGTTTACCCTCTTCCACCTTGTCCAGATCTTCTTCCATGGTCGCGGTAAAAGTAATATTAATAATATTAGGGAAATACTCGACAAGAATATCAGTCACTTTCATCCCTAGTTCAGTACACGCTAAATATCCCTTTTCCCTTCGAATATAATTACGCATAATAAGAGTGTGTACAATTGGAGCATAGGTACTCGGACGCCCTATGCCCTTTTCTTCTAAATCCTTTACCAGCGAAGATTCAGAATATCTTGCCGGAGGACGAGTGAAGTGCTGAGAAGGAATCAATTTAAGCATTTCAAGTTTTTCGCCTTTTTCCACATCAGGAACTAATTTTAGTGTTTCTTTTCCGTCTTCTCTATAGATTTTCAAAAAACCATCAAATATTAGAATCGACCCTGAAAGAGAAAACAGATATTTACCTGCTGTAATCTCAATGGTACTTGTCATATATAAAGCTGGCTTCATCTGACTAGCCATCGTCCTCTTCCAGATAAGCTCATAGAGCTTATACTGATCAGGGCTTAAGTGCTTTTCAAGTTCCTGCGGCCTGCGATCAACAGATGTAGGCCTAATAGCTTCATGCGCTTCCTGCGCTGATTTTTTTGATTTATATACATGCGGTTTTGCCGGAAGATACTCAGGACCATAATTTTCATCAATAAACTTGCGCACTTGAATTAAGGCAACATCAGCAATCCGCACAGAATCCGTTCGCATATAGCTTATAAGCCCTATGGGACCCTCATCACCTAGCTCTATCCCTTCGTAAAGCTGCTGAGCGATCATCATTGTCTTTCGTGTAGTAAATTTGAGCTTATTAAAAGCATCCTGCTGCAATGTACTAGTAATAAAAGGAGCGTAAGGGTTACGTCTTTTTTCCTTTTTCTTTACTGAAGATACAATATATTCCTCATTTTGCAACTTCTCCAATATGCCCTTCGCCTGCTGTTCATTTGTTAAATCAATTTTCTTATCTTCATATTTGATTAGATCAGCAGTCATCTCCTCAAACTTTTCTTTTTTTCTTTTCAACAATGCTTCTATTTTCCAATACTCCTGTGGAACAAAGCTTTGAATCAGCCTCTCTCTTATTACAATCAGTTTTAGGGCAACTGATTGAACGCGTCCTGCGCTTAAGCCTTTTGCCACTTTTTTCCAAAGCAGAGGACTTAAGAAATATCCTACCATCCTATCTAAAACACGCCTTGCCTGCTGCGCATTTACTTTGTTCTCGTCAATATGCTCTGTTGAGGCAAAAGCCTCTTTTATTGCCTGAGGAGTTATTTCATGAAAAACAACCCGGAAAAATTCACGTGTTTTTTTCTTATCCTGCAGTCTGTCTTTTAAATGCCAGCTTATTGCCTCTCCCTCACGATCTTGATCAGTAGCCAGGTAAACAATATCTGCTTTCTTTAATTCCTTTTTGAGTTGAGTAAGGATTTTCTTTTTCCCCGGGATAACTACATAAGTAGGGTCAAAGTTATTATCAACATCAACACCTATCTTACGCCGCGGCAAATCAATAATATGCCCCATAGAAGAATAAATAGCAAATTCCTTGCCTAAAATACGGCTTATTGTTCGTGCTTTAGTGGGTGACTCTACGATAACCAGTTTTTTCATCAAAATTTTATCCTTATAAAAGCTCTGTTTCAAAATGTGCAAATGCAAGGCTTGTGCGAGCAAAAGCCCCGACGTACTAAATGTAAGTCGCTCAAACGAGCGAACACATGTACATTTTGCAACAGTGCGTTACATAATGCAATATAATAGCTTATTTAAAAGCCTTAGTCAACATTTTGACACATTCCCCAACTCCTTAGATAGAAAATACTTTTTCTTTGCTCATCAAACAGATAGGGGAATTGTATTTGCGGATTTTTTTCACCTTTTAAGTGGTTATCCAATTCTTTCTAAATACTTACTACTTCTGGATTAATCTTCCTTTGCA
>JAGLQQ010000248.1 GCA_023136735.1 Candidatus Omnitrophota bacterium
ATGCTCGCCAACTCTTTTAATATCAAATACTTAGGACCCCGACCTTACCTTTCAATAAATTTAATCGTAATATCATTACCCTCAGATAAAGGAGTAGTGAAACCCGCCGACTCTCCGTCAACCAAGATTTTCATCAGTTTTCCCTTTTGTTCATCTAAATCCACCTCAAGGTTCTCAAGCACCTGAGACACTGTTGGCGGCATTTTTTCCGGAGGACTGGTAGTTATCTCAGCTCGGTCGATAATAAATTCATCCAGATTTACAAGCTGACCATTCATAAAAATTCTACCCTTATTCCCAAGGATAACCTGTTTTCGTCCGTTTAGCATTACTTCTATATTTTCAGCCGCAGCAGGAACATCCACAATATCGCTTATCTTATAAAATGCGGCTTGATCCAATTTGAAATGAATAACACTTCCATCCGCCACAATTGAATCCAGCGTTGCTTTTTGCCCGTTCAAAAGCAGCAAAAAGCTGCTCTGCGACAAAACTCTCGGCTCTTTATTCACACGAACTACAATTTCCCGTTCTTTAAGCTGGCTATCATCAATACCTATATGTGCTAATATATCTTTTACTATAATATCTTCTCTATATTCAATATTAGCACGGTCTACAATCTGCGTATCAGCATCTACGACATTTCCATTCATGAAAATCTGAGGACTAACCTCAACATCAGCAGAATTGACTGTAGCTTTAAGTGTTTTAATATCGACAACATCAGAGACCTTTCCCTGCGCATTATGTCCATTTTCAGCCTCTTCAAAAAAGATTCTATCTCCTGTTTTAACCTTGGTTGTTATATCAACCTTCTGGTCATTGAGTCTAATTTGCGCAGGCCGCCCCATTTGCCCCCGGACAACTTTTAATCTTCCGTTTACCTCTACGCATATAGCATGCCCTATTTTACCAAAAAGCTTCATCTTATCAACACCAGCAACCACCAGTGCACTCAGAACATCAAGATTCTGCTGCATATCAAGAACATTGACCCGCTTTTCATTGACATGCAATTCGATAAACTTTAACCCCGTGGAGTTTGCAGTCATAATACAAATACCCAAAGGAGTTACCATATCCGGGCCTTTAAGTTTCCCTGTCTGGTCAATCACTTCATTTACCATTTCAGGCAATCTAATACCAATGCTCTCTTCCTTAAGAGGAAAACTTAAAGCAAGCTCCTTTTCAAAAAGTGGCGTAAGACTCCCTCCCCCGACTAAGATTGCCGCATGAGGCACTTTTTGATTAAGTTCAAGCACAGTGCGTGATATGGACTCAGCAAGTTTTTTTACACGAGGACGAATCGCATCAATAATTCCCTTTGATTCGACATTATGATCGCGTCCGAGAATATCAGTAAACTGCACCTTTGGCCGCGTTAATAGCTGCTTTTTAATTAACTCAGCAGTGCCAAAGTCAATAATAAATTTCTCACACAAGAACTCTGATATTTCATCGCCAGCTTCGGGAACCATCCCATAAGCAAAAACAGTTCCCTCCTTTGTCAAGGCAATATCAGAGGTTCCTGCCCCAATATCTAATAATAAAAGATTTAATCTGCGGATATCTATAGGAATGATTGCATTAATCGCCGCTATCGGCTCTAATGTAAGATTGATAATTTCAAGTCCTGTTCGGCGCAAAACACTAAGCATACTATCCAGTACAACGCGGGGTAAAAATGTTGCTATCACCTCAACTGACATATTACGGCCGAAATGGCCTATCAGATCACCAATAATCAAACCGTCCAGCTCATAGTATACTACACTATAGCCGACACAATAAAAGTCACCACTTCCGAAATCACTTTTAGCATCATTCAAAACACTACTTACCGCTTC
>JAGLQQ010000249.1 GCA_023136735.1 Candidatus Omnitrophota bacterium
TCTTTATTTATCTTTGACTTAACTGTCTTAAGTGCCCTCCCGGCAACAGCTACTCCCACATCCCGAAATTCTACATTCAGTCTATTTTGAAGGCTCTCTTTTATAGCAACTACGATCTTGGCAACTTCATTTATATTGTGGATCTGTCCATCAAGCATTGTTCTTGTCTTGTGCTCAACAACTTCTACATCAATAATCTTTAATTTATCAGCTGCTTTTTCTGCAACAATACCGACCACCTTACGTGTTCCAATGTCTAAAGAAAAAACAAGATCTGTTTTATTTTTCATTACCTTTGGGTCCTCTCCTACATACCAAGTGCAGCAATAACAGCCTCCAATGCCTCAGGTTTAGGCAAGTACAGCTGGGAGCATTCCAATCTTGTACCAGAAACAACTAACTCTACATCAATAAGAAAAATTTCATCAGCAACTTGTCCGATTTCCGCAAGGATAAAATCAAGCATTGCTCCAAGCATATCATTAGCCATCGCAGGAACGCTTGCAACAGCATTCATGGCAACAGCCTGCGTTAGAGCACTGAGATACGAACCGCATAAAATAGAGCCAACCTCTTTTAATGCGGACTGAGCTATCTCTGTTGTCATATCAACCTCTTCCTCACCTAAGAGCCTTTTTGTTAAAAAAGCCGCGCTTGCCGGGGGAAAAAGCGTTAACATTGTCCCGCGCATTTCTCTTAAAACCTCAAAATATACAACGTAAACAAGCTTCTCCGGTCCGCCAAGCTCATATGATACACTATCCAAAGGTACCACCTTAACAGACGGAACGCTGATATCAATTTTTTCGCTAATCAGCTGTGATAAAGCTGTCGCTGCATTCCCCGCTCCGATACTGCCCATTTCACGCAATGCATCCATATGAACATCAGTTAACTCAGCCATCTTGTTTTCCTCCTTAAGCATTCAAATTTAATTATTAACATTAGAATAAAAAAATAAAACTAACCAATTAAGGTAGCAACATCCAGAATTAACACCACTTTTCCATCACCTAATATCGTTGCCCCAGAAAAACCTTTAATTCCTTTCAAAAAACTTCCCACAGATTTTACAACAACTTCCTGTTGTCCTAATACCCGGTCAACAACCAAACCTGCTTTTTTCGTACCGCTTTCTACAACGACAACAGCAATCTCTTTATCTCCGTCTTCTTTATTCTTGATGATATCTTCATTTTTACTTTGCAAACTGTTAACCTGCGAATTTTTCAAGGCTATATTTAAACGAAGAAGCGGAAGCACTTCATTACGTAAATTTATAACTTCAAATTTTTCTATATGTTTAATCCTGCTCTGTTTAATTTTTACTGTTTCCGCGATATTTGCTATCGGAGCAGCATATATCTCCTCATTAACTTCTACAAGCATTGCATTAATAATAGCAACAGTAAGCGGTAGTTTCAAATTAAAGCTACTACCTTTATTAACTTCAGAATCAACCAGAAGACTTCCGCCTAAAGATTCTATTTTTATCTTTACAACATCCATGCCCACCCCGCGGCCTGAGATGTCTGTTATCTCTTTTGCGGAGCTAAATCCAGGCATAAGAATTACACTTAGGATGTCCTTATCATTTGTTTTAGCGGCTTCTTCTTCTTCCATGAAACCTTTTTCTACCGCGAGTTTGCGTAATTCATTTGGATCAATTCCCTTGCCGTCATCAGAAACTCTAACCAGCACATAAGTCCTCTCTCGCAAAGCAGACAATTTTATTGTCCCCACAAGGCTTTTTTTCTTCTCCTTGCGATCTTGCGGCAATTCAATCCCATGGTTAATACTATTGCGCAAAAGATGCACCAGAGGGTCCGCTATTTCATCGAGAACAGTTCTATCCAGCTCAATCTCTCCACCGGTAACTTCCAGATTAATCTGTTTTTTTTCACTTCTTGCAAGGTCACGTACCATACGCGGGAAGCGATCAAAAACCTGAGACATAGGAATCAGTCTGGCCTGCATTACCTCATCCTGCAAATCGCTAGTCAGGCGGTCTATACTAGTTAAAACTTCCGTTAAAAACTTTAGCTGATGTGTCTTGGCTATCTGCATCAAACGAATCTTGGATATAACCAGCTCTCCAACAAAATTCATCAGCTTATCAAGTCGCTGTGTACTCACCCTTATACTTTGTATTTTTTTAAAGTTTGCCTGCTGCGCTCCGCCCTCTGCCTTATTTTTATTAACAGCCGCGATTACATTAGCCTCAAGAGTGCTGTCCTTTTCCTCGCAAATATCATTTAAATCAGAAATATGCTTTACAACTACTTTTTCAATCTCCATAATCACGTTCAAGGCTTGCTCAATCTTTTTCTTAGCTATACTGCTTAGGAATAGCAGGGAAAATATATGCCCCATCCTGGTTACTTCAAAATCTTCGATGGGAGTAGAAGCCTTGATAACTTCACCTATTTGTCCAAGCTTATGAAAGATCATGAAAACACTCACTGATTTTAACTGGCAATCAGCACTAAGATAAATATCTATTAAATATATTTTTGACTTTTGATCCAAACACGCAATTGCTAAGTTTTGTTTTTCCAAAGAAGTCAAACTTATTTCTTTTGTTTCCTCTATTTTAGACTTCCCTATCGCAAAGATCGAAGGAATAACGCTTGCAAGCTTAGCAATAACCGAATCAACATCTAACCTTAGATCTTTTTCCTCTTTAATTTCTTCAAGCAGCAGCTGGAGCATATCCAGACAATCAAACAATTTGTCAACAACCTCTGTAGTAACCCCAATCTTTTGAGTTCTAAAAATATCCAGAACATCTTCCATCTTATGGGTTAATTTCGTAAGCGCCTCAAAACCCATTGTAGCCGACATTCCTTTTAAAGTATGCGCGCTACGGAAAATCTCATTTAAAATTTTTATATTCTGTGGATCTTTTTCTAAAACAAGTACGGCGTTATTTATTATTTGTAAATGCTCTTCAGATTCAGCAACAAATAATGCTCTGTATTGATCAACTCCCATAGATTAAATCCTTTTATATCTTGATATGCTTCATTATTTCAAGGCCCATATGCGATATCGGTAAAATTTTATCAACAATTCCTTCTTCTATCGCTACACGCGGCATCCCGTAGACAACACATGTGGATTTATCTTCAGCCAATGTTATCCCTCCCGCATTTTTAATATTCCTCATACCAGCTACGCCGTCTTGCCCCATCCCTGTAAGCAAAACACCTATAGTTCTTGCTCCGAATACTCTGACTACAGAATCCATCAACACAGTTATTGAAGGACGAACTCTATTAACCTTCGGTGCTGTATTAAGACGGATAACCGCCTCATCATTTTTCATTTCCACTAACATATGATAATCACCCGGAGCAATATATCCATGCCCAGCTTTGATTATATCGCCGTCTTCTGCTTCTTTTATATCAATTTTTGTCAGCCAGTTTAACCTCTCTGCCATAGAGCGGGTGAATCCTGCAGGCATATGCTGCACAAACAAAAATGCCGCGGGAATATCTGCGGAAAAGTAAGGCAATATTTCTTTAATTGCTTTCGGACCTCCGGTAGAAGCACCTATGGCCACGATCTTGCTTAGGCCTGATGGCGCTTTAGTTCGTACAGATGGTGCTATATTTTTAAACATATTAAAAACGGCACGAACTTTTTTAACATCTATCCGACTTGCTGCTTTTACTTTACGTATGATTTCTTGATCAACTATCTCTATATCAAGAGATATTTCACCACTGGGCTTATTCACAACTTCTACTGCTCCAAGCTCTAAAGCCTTTAATGCATTAGCCCCGCCAGCAGCTACGTTTGCGCTGATAATAACTACCGGGGTTGGAACTTCATTCATAATATAAGTAAGTGCGGTTAATCCATCGATATCCGGCATCATCAGATCTAAAGTGATTACATCCGGATTCATCTTTACAATTTTTTTAATAGCTTCCGCACCAGTCTTTGCGCAATCCAGAACCTCAATGTCCATATCTGAACTCAGGATATCGCTAATTCGTCTACGCATCAAAGCTGAATCATCAACAATAAGTACCCGGATCATATCGTTCTCTCTCCATGAGCAATTGTTCTTACTCTTACTTCCCCTGTCTCTAAGTAAAAATAAAGCGACCGGCCATACGATCCCCCAACATCTTCAGCAACTAGCCTCAGCTTTAATGCTTTCAACACTTCCCTAACTTTTTCGACATTACGGGCTCCTATATTAAACACTTTGTTTGTCTTTGAAAACCCAAACATATGCGCGCCGCCCATAATTTTAACTTTTACGAAACGCCGGTCTGCACCAAGATTTTCCAGTTTTTCCAAGAGATCAGGTATTGCAGTGTTAGCAAACTTTGCTCGATTAACTTTGTTCTTCACTGAATCAATATCCGGCAACATTATATGAGCAAGTCCGCCTATTTTTGCTCTGGCATAATACAAGATCACCCCTACACAGGAACCAATGCCTAATGATGTAAGCACCGCAGGTGCTTTCGCAATTTTCATATCAGCCATGCCTACATGAGTTTCGTTTGTTTCATAGTCCATTAATTATGCTCCAATCGAAGATAAAATTGATTCCAAACTACCAGGATTAGGTAATAAAAAGAAATGCCCTCTAACGCTCTTTTCTTCATCGACAAATTCCGAATCTATTAATAATGCATACTCCGTCACTGCAGCAAGCTGTATAAGAATACCGTCTATTAATGCGCCAGCCATGTCTATTATTATACTCGGCGTTGAAGGAATCAACCCTAACTGAGTAAATGACGTAAGCGTATTCAAATATGCTCCAGAAAGAATACTTGAGGCTTCCTTAACTGCCGATTGATCCATTTCAGTAAATACTTTGCTTGAATCATACTTTCCGGTAAGAATACTCGCAAGAACTCGAGCATCAGGCTGAGGAAAAAGAAGCAGAATTACCCCAGGGGCATCACCAAAAACCTGAAAAACAACCCCTACTACCAACGCTTCGGCACCGCCGACAGCTTCAGGCACAGAGGAAACAGGCATAAAGTCAACCTGCGGCACATTCATTTCAATTTTTCTATTAAGCAATTGAGATAATGATGTGGCCGCATTCCCAGCGCAAATATTGGCCATCTCTTTTAAAACATCTTTTTGCCTATCAGTTAAAATAATTTTATCTTTTGACAAATTATAAACACCCCTATTCTAAACAACCATAGAAAAAAACAACTTAGTGGTGTTTTTACAGTTAACTTTCCAAAACACGTTTTGCGGCTTCAAGCACACGTGAAGGCTGGAACGGCTTAGTTACAAAGTCTTTTGCTCCCGCTTGGATTGCCTCAACTACTAATGCATGCTGTCCCATAGCGCTTACCATAAGAATTCTCGCTTTGCTATCTTTTTCCATTATCTGCTTAACCGCGCCGATTCCGTCAATATCTCCCACTTTAGGCATAACGATATCCATTGTCACTAAGTCAGGAGTTAGCTCTGCATATTTATCCACAGCTTCCTTCCCGTTTTCAGCTTCTCCAATTACCTCGTATCCCTCTTTTTTTAGAATATCACCAATCATCTTACGCATAAAAACCGCATCATCAACAACTAAAACTTTTACTCCCATGTTTTTGCTCCTCCTTTTTTTGTTTATTTTTCTTCTTTTTTTACACTATCCTTCATGTAATCACCATGCTTTGATATATGCTTAATTTCTTCCGTGCTAAGCACTTCATTTAAATCAAGCAAAATCAGCAATCTATCTTCACTTTTTCCTACTCCTCTTAGATACTGCTCATGGACCGCAGTCTCAATAAGAGCAGGGGTGTCTTCTATATTATCCACAGAAAGTCTCAATACTTCAGAAACGGAATCAACGATCATTCCTACGGCATCATCGCCAACTTCCACAACCATAATTCTTGTAGAATCTGTCCTTCCCACTGAAGGCAAGTCAAGCCTTTTAGCAAGATCAATTACCGTGACAATCTGGCCTCTTAAGTTCACAACCCCTTCTATGAATACAGGTGCTTTTGGCATACGGGTAATAGCTACAAGCTTAACAATTTCCCTTACCTGATTAATTTCTACTCCAAATTCTTCATCTCCAATTTTAAAAACAACTAACTGAACTTCTTCCTTTGTCCTTCCCCCATCAACCATTTCAATTACCTCCTCAAACACATACAATATTTGGCATTTAATTTAGAATTTTTATCGCCATTTATTTTTAATTGATTTAGGCTTACTTATCTTTTAATTTGAATTTGTCTACTAACCCCTGCAAATCCAAAGACAACCTCGCTAACTCTTCTGCTGAAGCCGTTAACTCTTCCATGGAAGCTGTTTGCTCTTGGGCTGAGCTTGAAGCCTGCTCTGTTGCCGAAGCTGATTCCTCAGCAACTACAGCAACTTCATCGACGGCCGTTACAATCTTCTGTGAACTAGACAACTGCAACTCTGTAGCCGTAGTGATTTCCTTAACCTTGGATGCTGAAAGCTGCGCTGATTCAATAATTTCAATTAGAGAATCCGAAACCTTAGATACAATCAAAGCGCCTTCATTTACTTCTCTTGTTCCTGCTTCTATAGATTTAACCGCTTTTGGCGTTTCCACCTGGATACCTTTGATCAATGCTCCAATCCTTCTAGCCGCTTCAGCTGACCCCTCTGCAAGCTTACGAACTTCTTCGGCAACAACCGCAAAACCTCGTCCAGCTTCTCCTGCACGTGCCGCTTCGATTGCGGCATTAAGCGCAAGCAGATTTGTCTGATCAGCAATACTTGTAATCGTCTCTGTAATTTGTCCTATTTGCTGAGATTTTTCACCCAAAGACTGCACAACAGAAGCCGCGGTGGAAACAGTAGTTGTGATTTTGTTCATCTTTTCTACCGCTTCACACGTAGAACTTCCACCGCTTTTTGCCTGACCAAATGATTTTTCCGATGCTTTAGTGGCTGATTGAGCATTCTCAGCTACTTGGCGCACAGAGGTAAACATATCTTCCATCAAGCGAGAAGTATCTTCTACTCTTCTTGCCTGAGTAATAACACCCTGGGCTATCTTTTGAATAGTCGAGGATATTTCCTCAGTAGAAGCGTTCATCTCTTTCGAAGAGGTTGATATTTCCTGAGCAAAACTTGAGACTTTTGCAGCAAGATTTCTAATACTGCTAACCATATCATGAACATTATTTATAATTGTATTGTAAGAGCGGCTTAAAACACCGATTTCATCTTCACTGTCAAGCTCTACGCTTTGAGTCAAATCTCCCTTGGTAGCCGGCACGCTTGCCTGCACCAGTTTTTTAATCGGAATGATAACTAGTTTGCGCAAAAATACTAAAATTAATAGGCTTATTATAAGAATACTTAAGATACTAATTAATATCCCTCTTACTCTTGCCTCCTGAATAGCAACCAACACTCTGTCCATCTTAAGGTCTACCCCCAAAACACCCAATGAGTCGTTTTTTTGACCATGACAGCTATGGCATGCAGGCTCATTAGCAACGGGAAGATACGTACTAAAAACCCTCTGCTTATTTTGAAGAACCGAAATCTCTTGGATTCTATTATCCTTACTTTTCTTGAATCTTGAGATTAAGTCAGAGTAGTTAACAAATGTACCAATCTTATCTTTTTGAGTGCTTCGTTTAATTTTTCCTTCATCATCTGTGAGGTAAAGATGGACAATGCCTTCTTGATCATTTAGATAATTAAAAATTTTCTGCACTATCTCTTGATCCCCTACGAGCAGAGGATGACGAATAGCATTTAAAATACTGCTTGCCAATATTCCGGAAAGCCTGCGCTCCTGCTGGAGGAAATGATTGCTTTGGAATGAAATATTATTTATCGTCATCAGTCCCAAAATAACGATCAACACTATCGCCACATAGGACAGGAACTTAAACTCAAGATTTTTTGACAGAAATTTAAACACTTCGTCCCCCTTTATTTTCGCCGAACAACTTGCAAAAAAATAACTTAGTTATGATTTATCATACTTAAAAAAACGCAAAGTGTCAAGCAGAAAATCCCATATAATCAAAAGGCTTATCAACGTAAAATGTTTCATTGCAAGGGAATCAAAAAACTAACCCAATCACGAAAATCAGGACTTTTTTAGCTTGAATTCCTGCCTTAATATCCTGGTATTCTGCCGGTTTCTTTGAAAATTCTGAAGTATTATAGGCTTCTTCACCTTTAATGCGAAAGAACATGATTGTAGGCAGAAAAAAAGCCCTTGACATTATAAATGCCAAGGGCTTATTTTTAATAAATTAGGTTAGAACTTTACACCAAGCTCAATCATAACCTGCTGAGCTGTTTTATCATTACCGCTTACATAGTAATTCCCAGGGAAAAACCACGCAAGCTCCAGCCCCATGCTTACATCTTCTGTATAAGCATATCTTGC
>JAGLQQ010000025.1 GCA_023136735.1 Candidatus Omnitrophota bacterium
CTTGAACATCATCAAAATCAATCGCAACAACCTCATATCCAAGTGCGGACAATGCCTTTTCAACAGCATTTCCTGATTTAAGAGATACCTCACGTTCACTTGAGAATCCGCCCATTAAAATCCCGATTTTTCGCATCTTTTCCATTATAATCCCTGCTCATTCCAAATTTCAATCTCGGGTTTAAGCTTTACTCCGAAATTCTGATTTACTTTAGACTGTACAAAATCCATAAGTTCACATACCTGGGAAAAAGTAGCCTTACCCTGGTTAATGATAAAATTAGCATGTATTTCTGATACTTGCGCTTGACCTATACGCCAGCCCTTAAGCTCTGACTTCTCAATCAACTCACCAGCGCTAATACCCCCCCCAGGCGGATTTTTAAAAACACAACCCGCGCTGCGCGAACATTTTGGCTGAAACATTTTTCTTTTTTTCAAAAAAGTTTTTACGAGTTCCGCGACATTCTTTATCGTACTTTTTTTTATTTTAAAAGAAGCGCCTAAAACAATAAGATCATTTAATTTTGATCCCCGATATACAAAACCGGCATCAGATTTAGTTAACTTGAGAATTTCACCCTGTCCATCCATCACTTCAAGCTCAATCAACGTGTCACTCACGCAAAGAAAAGACTCTTCTACCCTAGCAGCCCACAACGAATTCCTTACTCCGGCATTCATTACCAACGCTCCGCCAACTGTACCGGGGATACCTGCTAAAAATTCAAATCCGCTAATTCCATTTTTTATAGAAAAATTAAGTAGTTGCGCCAAAGTTACTCCGCCGCGCAGATAAAGCACATTTTCCTTAAGCAAAATTTCTTTAAAAAACAAACTGCTAAGTTTTATAACAGCAATCTCAAGACGCCCATCATCAATCAACAGGTTTGTTCCATTCCCTATAACACGAAAAGGGATATTATTTAACTTGAACAATTGAATAACAAGCCCCAAATCAATATTGCTTTGCGGCTCAAGGAAAAGAGCCGCGATACCGCCAATTTTTATTGAGGTATAGCCGCAAAGCGATTTATTGATCTGGACAATGCCTTTAAAAAAAGACTCCATCTCTCGGATTATATCCAAGGCTTTGATTGCTTTCATTTGCTAGTTAACTTTTCTGCAGCTGGCAATTGCTGATTCAATTCTTCAGCCAGTTTCCCGATATCTCCAGCACCTAACATCAAAAGCATATCGCCATCTCTAAGAGTTTCAAGCAAATAATCCTTTACTTCTCCTAGAGGCAGGAAGCAGACACTCTTATGACCACTCTGTTTGACTTCCTCATAGATAGCTCTTGCCCCTACCCCATCCAGAGGTGCTTCATTCGCCGCGTATATATCTGTTATGACCACATCATCAGCATTTGCGAAGCATCTGCCAAACTCTTTTTGCAGGAATTTAGTTCGGCTATAGCGATGCGGTTGAAAAACCCCGACAACTCTTTTTTCCCATCCTCTTGCGGCCTGCAATGTAGCTTTTATTTCTGTGGGATGATGCGCATAGTCATCAACAATCATAATATTACTGTAGCTGTTTTTAATCTGAAATCTTCGATCCGCTCCAGTAAATAAAGCTAACGCGTTTTTTATATAACTTGTTTCTATCGCAGCTTCCATCCCCATACAAATGGCAGCCAATGCATTCAGCACATTATGCCGACCCGGTATATTTAATGTGAATTCACCTATTGATTTTCCTTTATAAATGCAAACAAATACTGAGCGCATTCCCAGCAAGCGAACATTTTCCGCACGAACATCAGCATCACTGTTAAAGCCATAAGTAATTAGACTTCCTTTATAGCTTTTAATCGCCTTTTGAATATTAACATCTTCACAACAGCAGAACAATGTTCCGCTTTTGTGGATATTACCAATAAATTTTTCAAATGTCCGCACAATATGGTCTAAATCATCATAATAATCAAGATGTTCTCTATCAATATTTGTAATAATTGCATAATACGGATTAAACTCAAGCAGCGAACCATCGCTTTCATCGGCCTCAGCAACAAAATATTTACCTTCACCGGCAAAAGCATTGCCGCCTAACACATCAACATCAGCTCCAATTGCAAAACTCGGATCTAGTTTTCCTGTTTTAAGCACCAGAGAAATCATAGAAGTTGTCGTCGTCTTTCCATGAGTTCCGGCAATAGCTATAGCGCATTTTTCATCCATAAGCATTCCGAGAAGTGCTGCACGATGGATTACGGGAACACACTTTCTTTTAGCTTCGAGTATTTCAGGATTATTATCTTTTATGCAGGAAGAATAGATAACCAGATCAGGGTCATCTATATTTTTCGCCAAATGACCAAGATAAACCTCAGCTCCTTTAGCCTCTAGCCTTAGCGTTATTTTATTTGTCTTTAAATCCGAACCGCTGATCTGACAGCCCCTTGCAAGTAAAAGATCGGCTAAGGCACTCATTCCTACCCCTCCCATACCGATAAAATGGATTTTATTGCCCCTAATAAGTGGCCCTCTTGCCTGCATAATAAGTCCTTTAAATAAAGTTATTCAATAAAGCTCTTTTAATTTTCCAGGATACCAATTACTACATCAGCTAACTTTTGGGCACAATTCTCACAAAATAGCTGCCGGCTTTTCAAAGCCATAGAATCAAGCACCTGAGGCTGATCCATACCCAGATCGATAAAAGAAGTAATATGCTTAACGCTCATCGCATCCTGCTTAATAAGAGTTGCCGCTTGAGCTTCCCGCATGAATTCAGCATTTGCAATTTGGTGTGCCCGCGCATAAGGATACGGAATCAATATTGAAGCTTTACCAAAAAAACAAATCTCATTTAAGGTTGCTGCTCCAGAGCGTCCAATGATTAAATCCGCCGCGCTATAAGCATTGTTCATTTCATTGCAATACGCAAAAATTCTTGCTCTTATTTCAATATCTTCGTATTTATTTTTAATATTTATAAAATCTCTGTTTCCGCAGCAATGAATAACCTGTATTCTACTGCGTTTTTGAACACTTAGTCCCTTAAGCGCCTTAATAAAACAATCATTTACAAAGACAGCACCCTGGGAACCACCGACAACAAGCATAGTAAACTTATTAATATCTAAGTCTAGATTAATACGCGCGTGCCCTTGATCTACTTTTTTCAACTCAGTTCGAATGGGGTTGCCAGTAAAGACAATATCCTTATTCTTAAAATATGTATTACTTTTATGAAAACCAACGGCAACCTTAGAAGTTAACCTCCCCAGCAGCCGATTAGCCAATCCAGGAACTACATTTTGCTCATGGATAAGAGAGGGAATGTTTAAGAGCTTCGCGCTAATAATTGCCGCTACAGAATGAATACCTCCAAAACCTATTACAATATCAGGTTTTATAGCTTGAGTTAAAAAGAATACTCTTATACTCTCCTTACTAAATTTTAACAAAAAATACAGATTCTTCAAGCAAAATTTAATATGATTCCCACTTATTTTTCTTTGAAGCGGGATAAAATCAAAGCCAACCACCCTATAATCCGCGGATTTAAAGATTTGCTTATCAATACTTTTCTTACTGCTTAGGAATATAATCTGCGCGTTTTCATCAAAACTTTTCAACTCATTGGCTAGACTTAACGCGGGATAAATATGTCCGCCTGATCCAGCGGCAGTTATTAAATATTTCATTTAGCTCTTCCAACATTTAAGATTAAACCAACATAGATCATATTAAATACAAGCGAAGTCCCCCCGTAACTTATGAATGGAAACGGCAGCCCTTTAGTCGGAAAAATACTTATAGCCACTCCCATATTCACTATCGCCTCAATCATAAGACAGGAGATTAGGCCGAAGCTTAAAAGTTGGCCAAAAGAGTCCTTTGCTTTTAAACTTATTTTAGTTGCTTGCAGTAATAAAAATATAACAAGCATGATAATAGCTGATGTTCCGATAAAACCAAGTTCCTCACCGATAATTGAAAAAATAAAATCAGTATACGCGGCCGGCAAATATAATAATTTCTGCCTTCCGTGTCCTAGGCCAAGTCCGGTGAATCCACCTGAACCAACAGCTACAAGTGATTGAATTATCTGAAATCCAGTCCCCTGGGGGTCGCTCCAGGGATCAAGGAAAGCAAGAATTCTACGACGACGATAAGAAACGCTGAATACCAATATATAAAGGAGGGGAAGCGATCCTAGAACAAATGATAGGATATGCGTCAATTTCACCCCAGCAACAAAAAACATCAAAAAACAGATACTGGTAATGGTCAAAACCGTACCCAGATCCGGTTGAACAATAATCAACAAACATACTGAACCCATAACTAGCAAAATTGGCAAAAAACCATACAGAAAAGAAGTAATTACATCCTTTTTTCTAGAGAGAAAATCTGCCGCGTATACGACCATCGCGAATTTCGCCAGCTCAGAGGGCTGAAAACTAAGCGATCCCAAGCGAAACCAGCGCCGCGCTCCGCCCACTTGCCGAGTGATGCCGGGAACAAATAGCAGGACTAACAATACGGCCGATGCCATCAGCAACGGCTTTGCAATTTTTCTAAAATAATGATAATCGACTTTCATTGCAAAAAAAACACAGATCAAACCTATAAAAACATAAGCAAGATGCCGCTTTAGATAATAAGCACTATCTCCCTGATTTTCCAACGCGTAAATCGCGCTTGTGCTGTAAATCATGACAATACCTATACAGACAAGAATTATTGAAACAGCCGCCAGATTTATTCGGGTATCCCTCATGTTCATCTTTTTCGCAAGCCCTTTACAATTTTTTTAAAAACCTTACCCCTGTGATTAAAACTATCAAACATATCAAAACTTGCACACATAGGAGAAAGTAAAACAGTATCCTCTTTTTTTGCACTCAATCGGGCAATATTAACAGCAGCTTGTAAATCTTTAGACTTTTTTATAACTGCAGCACCCTTTAATTCATTTGCTATCTTTGATCTTGCCTCTCCTATACAAATAAGTGTAGCAACCTTTTTTTTAATTTGCGATTTAATAGCTTTAAAATTACTTCCTTTATCCCGTCCACCGCATATCAAGTGAACCGATTTGTCCTTAAACATAGAAAGTGCTTTGAACGTAGCATCAACTGTGGTTGATTTAGAATCATTGACAAAATTGATTCCTTTATAACAACTTAGCTTTTCACAGCGATGTTCCAAACCTTTAAAGTTTTTAAGACTTTTAACAATTGTACTCTTACTGGCTTTTAAAGCCAGAGCACCAAGAAAAACAGCCATTGCATTTTCAATATTATGATCCCCTCCTATTTCAAGATCACTCTTATTGAAAAGTCTCTCCTTTGAACCTTTATTTACTAGCCATACTTGATCTTTATCATAAAAACAGCCACAGCTTGATATCTTTAAGTAAGCTTTGATATTTTTTCTACTCATGCTTAAAAACCATGAACGGGTTTTAGTTTTTTTCCCCAAGCCAAAAACCCTTTGATCATCAAAATTCAAAATACTTATATCAGATTTTCTTTGATTTTTCAGGATATTAGATTTGGCATTAGCATATTCTTTCATATCTCGGTGATGGTCAAAATGATTTTGAGTTATGTTAAGAATAATGCTCACACGTGGTCTAAAATTTTTAATAGACTCAAGCTGGAAGGAACTTACTTCAAGCACAACAATATCTGCTTTTTTAAACTTACTGTATTCTCCGCTAAAAGGATTACCAATATTACCGCAAACAACCACAACTTTACCAGCTAAGCGGAAAACCTCACCCAGCAATGTCACTACTGTAGTTTTACCATTACTGCCTGTTACAGCAATAATAGGCGCGGGGCAAAACCAGCTGGCAAATTCTATCTCGCTGAAAACATTAATTTTCTTCCTTCTTGCCCAAGTAAGTGCCGATGATTTACTTTTTATTCCGGGAGATGTAATGAAAAAATCAACACCTTTAAAAAACTCCTCAGTATGTCCGCCCAATTCAACGCAAATTCCGCGTTTTGCTAGATCTTCTGCTTTAACCCTCATTTCTTTATTATTGATAACCTCAGTTACAAAAACATTTGCTTTTTTCTTTGCAGCTAATATTGCAGCCGCATAGCCTGATCGGCTCATCCCCAGAATAACTATCTTTTTATTTTTTACATCTTTCATGATAACCTGTGATTTAGCGAAGCTTTAATGTGGAAAGGCTGACTAAAGCAAGCACAATAGCCACTATTAGGAATCTAAATATTATCTTAGACTCAGCCCATCCCTTTATTTGAAAATGATGATGCAGCGGTGCCATCAAAAAAACTCTTTTATTACGGACCTTATAAGAAAAAACCTGTATTATTACAGACAGTGCTTCAGCAACAAATACCCCCCCTACAATAACTAAAAGCAGCTCCTTTTTAATCATTACCGCCACTGCTCCAAGAGCCCCGCCTAAGGCCAGGGCCCCTGTGTCCCCCATAAACACATCGGCAGGATGACAGTTATACCAAAGAAACCCAAGGCCCGCTCCGAATATAGCAGCACAAAAAACAGCTAACTCGCCTGAGTCGGGGATATAAATAATCTGCAGATAATCACTAAAATTAAAATGGCCAGTAAGGTAAGTAATCGCGCTATAAGTAAGGGCTACTATTAAAACGCAACCAATAGCCAGCCCGTCTAACCCATCGGTAAGGTTTACCGCGTTAGACGATCCTATGATCACAATCGCCACAAAGAAAATATAGAATGCGCCTAGGTGGACTATAAGATTTTTAAAAAAAGGGATATCTAAACGATCCCCGATATTCGGATCATAATAAAGAATAAAGCCGACAATCAGTCCCAGGATTAATTGACCGATGAGCTTTACGGCTGCGGTAAGACCGCGCGAATCCTTTCTGGTAAGTTTTATATAATCATCAATAAATCCCACAACCCCCAGCCAAAAAGTAACTCCCATAGCTATCCAGATATATTTATTAGTTAGGTCAGCCCACAACAGCACACTTAAAAATATGACCCCCAATATCAGGATCCCGCCCATTGTAGGCGTACCTTCTTTGTCTTTATGATGCTCATAAATAGAAGCACACTCTTTGCCTTTTCTAACAGACTCCCCTATTTTAAGCCGCTTAAGCATACGTATGACTGCTTTTCCCAAAAGCGCGCTTAATATAAAAGCCGTGATTACAGCTCCTGAAATTCGAAAGGTTATATATTTAAAAACATTAAAACCAAAAAACAGATCCCTTAACGGATATAAAAAATGATAAAACATTCTTTCACCTTCCAGTTACTAGTTAATAGTTATGAATTATAAGTTATGAGTTAACCAGTTGCCTGTAGTATTGTAACTTGGTATTGACAATATTGGGATGAAAATAACTATTTTTGCGGATTCAAAGGCTGATGATACATGGATGTGTAAAAGCAGACTTTGCCCTCGCAGACAAACATGGATGTCTGTCGAGAATGAGTAAAAATAGTTTTTTCAGCCGCAAACTGACAACATTCTGCATTGTAAACATATCTCCACAATACTACAAATTACTAATTACTAATTAC
>JAGLQQ010000250.1 GCA_023136735.1 Candidatus Omnitrophota bacterium
AGCTAAATAAAGCTGTATGCTATAAAGCTATAAGATGTAGGCTTTTTGCCATGAGCTATAAGCCATCAGCTATGAGCTAAATAAAGTTGTAAGCTTTATTTAAAATGGGCTCACGCCCATAGAATTCCGCAGCAATAATTAAATAACTTTTTCACCCTTTAAGTATTTATACATCTGCCGCTAGATTCCCTTTTATAATTCTATTTAGGAGTTAGAGCTACATGGCAAATTTTTCGCCAAGATAAATCTTCTTAGCTTCAGGATTATCGATCAATTCCTGGGCTGTTCCAGAAAGAAGTATTTTTCCCTCATGCATAATATAACTGCGGTCAGTAATGCTAAGAGTCTCTCTTACATTATGGTCAGTCAGTAAAATTCCAAGTCCCTTCTTCTTGAGATCTGAAATAATTTGCTGTACTTCAAATACAGCAATAGGGTCTACACCGCTGAAAGGTTCATCTAGCAAAATAAAGGACGGGTTAGTAACTAGACAGCGGGTTATTTCTAAACGCCTTCGCTCACCTCCGGATAAGGTATAGGCCTTGCTTTTTGCCAGTTGAGTCATTCTCAGCTCTTCAAGAAGACTCTCAAGCCGCCTTTTACGTTCCGTTTTTCCAATAGGCAGAGTTTCTAAGACAGAAAGAATATTTTCTTCAACTGACAGTTTTCTGAAAATTGAAGGCTCTTGAGAAAGATAACCTATTCCGCATCGGGCACGTTTATACATTGCCATATGAGTAATTTCACGGTTATCAAAAAATATCTTTCCGTTATCAGGAGTAATTAAGCCGACAATCATATAAAAAGTAGTTGTTTTCCCAGCCCCATTTGGCCCCAGCAATCCGACTACCTCCGCTTTTCCAATGGAAATATCTACTTTTTTAACAATCTGTTTCTTTTTATAGGATTTCGTTATTTGTTTAGTGCGCAGCAAATGATCTTCCATTAAATATCCCCTGATTAACTACTATAGTATTCGAGTATTTCTGAGTACTTATTTTGCGTTTTCAAAATAAGCTCGACTAACTCTCTAAATGCCCCGCTACCCGCGTTTTTTCCTGTGATATAATCAACAGATTTTTTCACATCCTCATTTGCCTGGGGCACACTTACTGAAAAACCGGCAGCCTTGAGTGAGCTCAAATCAAGAAGATCATCCCCCATATAGCAAGCCTCTTCGGGTTTTAATTTATTTTTTTTCAGAACCTTTTTAAAAACCGACAATTTCTTCTTAGCATTTTGACAAACAATATCAATGAAGAGTTCCTTTGTTCGTCTTTGCACCGCATTAGAAGATTTACTTGTTATAATGGCTGTTTTTATGCCTGCTTTTTTAAGCAGAATGAATCCAAATCCATCATGAACATTAAATTCTCGGTATTCATCCTTATAATTACCATAGCCGATTGAGCCATTTGTAAGCACTCCATCAACATCACAGATAACTATTTTAATTTTTTTTATTTTCTCTATTACTGAGTCTTTCATACAATTCCTGCTTTCAATAAATCCTGCACATCTAAAAGCCCAACTGGATGAAACTTGTCATCAACTACAGGTATCTCATCGATACTTTTGTCTTTCAAAATTTTAAGTGCTTCTACCGCGAGACGCTCTTTATTAATTGACACAGGATTTTTAGTCATCACATCATTTACCTGCTTGCTTAATATATCTTGACCACTTTCAATATGCCGCCGCAAGTCTCCATCAGTAAATATGCCGCAAAGCTGTTTTTTATCATTAACAACAGTCGCGGAACCTGCGCGAGATTTAGTTATATGCAGTAAAACTATTTTTAATTTGGTTTTTTTGTTTACAATAGGGTTCTGAACACCTTTACGCATCAGATCCTTTACTTTAAGAAGCTTTTTACCAAGACTGCCTCCTGGATGATAAAATGCGTAGTCTTCAACCTTAAAACCCCTTTTGATTAAAGCGGCTACAGCAAGAGCATCACCCATTGCCAAAGTAGCCGTAGTACTTGCTGTTGGAGCCAGATTAAAAGGGCAGGCTTCTTTTTTTACCCCGACATTAAGCACAATATCGCTATACTTTGCCAAAGGAGATTTAAGATTACCTGTAAACGCGATCAATTTTGCCCCAATCTTCTTAATTAAAGGTAAAAGCCTGGTTATTTCTTCTGTTTTTCCGCTGTTTGAAATGGCTATAACAACATCATCACTGGTCACACGTCCTAAATCACCATGCACAGCCTCAGCTGGATGCAAAAATAAACTGGGTACACCAAGACTGGCCATGGTTGCAGAAATCTTATTTCCAATAAGCCCTGGCTTACCCATTCCAGTTAGAACAACCCTGCCCTTACATTTCGCGACAGCATCTACGGCTTTTTCAAAATTTTTGTTTATACCTGGCAGTAAATCCATAATAGCTCTTGCTTCAATGCGTAGCACATTTTTAGCAATTTTTAGAGAATTCTTCTCAATCATTAACTATCTCCTGTATTTTAATTGCTTTTTGGAGCAGTTTTTCCAGTTCTCTGGGAGTTAACATGTTTGGACCGTCACATAGCGCTTTTTTAGGTGTTATATGCACCTCCAAGAACAATCCTTGTGCTCCGCAAGCAATAGCTCCTAAACTCAAAATCGACGCGAATTCTTTTTCTCCGCTTGATTTGCCGCTTCCCGCGCTTGGCAGCTGAACACTATGTGTCGCGTCAAAAGCGACAGGATAGCCGAATTTTTTCATAATCGCTATAGAGCGCATATCGCTAACCAAATTATGATAACCAAAGCTTGTACCTCGCTCCGTAATGATAATTTTATTATTTCCTTGAGACCTGATTTTTCT
>JAGLQQ010000251.1 GCA_023136735.1 Candidatus Omnitrophota bacterium
GCCCTCCTGTAACCGGTGTTAAAAAGCTTCCATGGCTTGATCTATGCGCGCGGCTTATTTGTTGGGCTGCTTCATCCTCCACCATTTTGTGTATACTATCTATACCCCAACCGGCAGCATTAACAAAACATTTTGCTTTTATTGTTACAATCTCCGGTTTCTTCGGGGCAAAAAAGGGAGACTTTTTGCCAGCCGAATTCAACACCTTAATAAGGTAATATCCTTTCTCAGCATCATATTGAACTTCTTCAACAGACATAAAATTGAGTGCTACCGCCCCCTGCCGGTAAGCATCTTTTGCGGTATATATAGTAAGTAACGCATCATCTGTTACATATTCATGAAAAGTTACTATCCCTTTTATTGTTTCTGCCTCAAGTTCAGGAAAGTCTTTTTCTATTGTACTCTTGCGCCAATACAACTGTGGGCGCTTAAGAGAAAAATCACTCATAACCCAATGCAGCATAAGCCCCAAATAAACAGCTATCGGGAAACGCCTGTCTTCTTTGTCTATAACCATATGAACAAGTTTAGGCTTGGTTATCTGAGGGCTTTGTTGAGCAATAATTTGACTCTCCTTTAATAATTTACGTGCCAATAGGACATTATTCCACGCGACTCTTAGATTTGATAAAATTTCTTTTATCGTATCATGCCTGGAACGATTACCTTTAAATAATCCCAAGCTTACTTTTAATGCTTTCTTTGTCGCCTCCCACGCCCGTTCCAGATACAACACTCCCCGATGTATAACACAGGTCGAGGAACTACTTGCTCCATATGCCCAGTCCAGCCGATCAACTACCATTGTAGATAAACCTCTTGAAGCGGCGTCTCTTGCTACAGATGTTCCCGCGATGCCTCCTCCGCACACAAAGACATCGAAAATTTGATCTTTTAATTCTCCTCTCAACTTTTCAATAAGCTCTGTTCGTATTCGCCACGAAAATTCTTCGTGCGCAGCCTCATTTGACATTGTAGTGATAGGCACATTCACGCCTGAAGAAACAAAGCTATTTTGTAAAGCCTGATTATTAATCTGCAAATACGGGGAAAGACAATATGTATCTGATTTCTCAGGAAAAGAAGAAAAAGCTATCGCTATTGAATCTGACGACACAATCAGCGCCGCGGCTAACAGTAAAGCAACTAGCTTTTTTAATATTTTTTGTTTCATTGTACTTCTTTCTGTTTCCTTGAGTTCACCCCGTTAGAGAACTTTACTTTCCAACGGGGTGAACAAATAAGAATGAAAAATTATTCTATATTGAACTAAAAACTGTTTGCGTATAATTAGGCTGCTTTAATTTTTTTATACTAAAAAAAACAGAAATTTCATGCCATGTTTTTTTTAACCTAGAGCTGATATTCGGCTGCAAAACATCTGATAAATTATTTTCCTCCGACTGCTGATTATTGTTTTCAGAAAAATTCCGGGACTTTAGTTGTCTGACTGTTAAAGTTCCATATCCAGTAAGCTTAAAATTTTTCTTCTTCTGACGGATAAAATCATTTCTTATCATTTGACGAATTAAATCTAAATAAAGCGATACCCTTCTGGAGGCAATTTTTGAAAAATCTAAATTATATTTTTCGAATAATGTATCAGGGTTCTGTTTTCTGTAGCCTTCTTCGGTAATTGCCCAATCATCTAGTATTAAATACCCGTTCTCTTCCAACTGAGCCATAAAATAAGGCAGGTATTTTTCTCCTTTTGCCAGCAAACTCAAAGCTGCTCTTTGAAAGATAATTTTAACCTTGCTCAATTCCCCATCAATATTAATAGACTGCTGGATTCGATCAAGAGAAAGATCGTTGCTTAACAAATTCATCTTTACAAAGGTTACTTTATATTCTCTAACTTTTTCTCCATAATAGTTCCAGTAAAATCTTATCACAGCATTCCCGTTTTTATCTTTATCAGCTCTTATACTGTTTCTTTCTACTCCTAGCGCTTTAAGCTCTAAAATAATCTTATATTCCATGAAATCAATATGATCCCAATAGAAGCAATCATTGTAGCCATTCCAAAACTGATGGTTAAGATAATAGCTGGCATTTTCATGCAATGCATCATCCTCCCATACTTCTTGCTCAATATCATCCCAAATAGTATTTATTCGCTTATTGAATTCATCAACAGAAAAAGGAGCATGATCGAAAAAATACGAATTTGTTGCGTTAGTTGCTAATAAAAATGACGCGATACTTGGTCCGCCTGCAAGATTAAAAGCCGTAAACTTTTCATTATTAGGATTGTGTGATTTCTTTATTTGCATTAATAATCCTACATATACCGGATGTAATAATCCAAATTTTACCAGCCTTGTATCAAGGTTTAGATTTTCAGCAGCATTAGTTAATTCATCAATTTCTACAGATTTTGTCAATTGATCAAATAAGTCAGCCTTTCCAGGCTGAAAAGCGGCAAGGTGATTTTCAAACCCTAAAAGAAAATCATGAGAATTGATTTTTAATGAAGGACTAAGAGTATTGAACGATAGATAATTATCGTAATTCGGGATAGGGCATAATCCATCCTGAACAATAACTCCTTGAAAGAAAAACAATATTATAAAAGTTGAAATGATTTTTTTGAACTGCATAATTTTATCTAACTGTATCTAGTGTAATCAATTATAAAAAGTTAAGGGCTTTAAACACACGTTTAAAAAGGTAATAAAATATATCATACATTTTGAAATTTTACAAATTTTTCTTACAATTGGTAAACTATCGGCATCGCTCTCCAAAGAGAAACCCTTATGGTTTCTCCTGGAGTACCTCTTCCTTTCTCAGAGAAACGCAAGTACGCCAATAAGGAGAACCAATCTTTCTCCTTCTCTATCTAAAGACGCAGACAGCTTAAGTCCTTGGGATTAATTCGATAACGAATTTGTGGGTTCTTTCTTAACCTTTGTGATAAATATTCGGTTCTTTTGTGAATTTTGCGGTAAAGAGAATCGATTTGCGTAAAAATAAATTATACCGAGACAGCAACGCCAAATCTGACTGCACAATCGCTGCGGTGCTCGTCACAAGCGGTTTAATATTTCCTGCAATACCCCCATCCCCTAGAAGGGGTTACTCAAAAGCCGTACTTCACGGAAAAATGAAGGTCTATGGAGCATCTTCACGTTTCGCTTTCGGCGTAACATCCTCCTAACACTTGTACGCCTATCTTTTTGGTGGAAACTGGCGGATAATCATTGACATTCAACTCCATCTAGTTTGATTGCGGCAACCTCCGCCTTCTTAGACATGGGCGAATGTTATTTAGATCGACTGTTGCACCAGAAAAGCACTGCTTTCTAAAGGTTTCACTTTCTTAATCACTACCTGATCAGCTTCAAAAGCAATAGTATCGGAATTTTTTAGTCTCCATTTTATCTTCTCTATACAAAAAGGCACTGATTGCTTGAGCAAAGTTTTATCGTCTAAGTTCTTCGAGGTAAAAGGGGCCAGAATTCTATTATACTGGGAGCCGCTACCCAAT
>JAGLQQ010000252.1 GCA_023136735.1 Candidatus Omnitrophota bacterium
CAATGATCATTTGAGATGTCCACTCGACAGAAATAACACCGCCTCTTTCTACAGCTGAAGGAGAGCAAAAATCACCCCCTTCAACTTCAGCAAGTTCTTCTCTGAGCAGAATTACCTGAGCTGCACTTCTTTTCATCATCATAATCAAAGCCTGTTTTTCAGCACAGATTTTATCTAGCCCCTGATTAATATCAGACTGTTCACTGCTAAACTTACTAATATTGTCAAAAAGCTTTGTATTATCACGAATAAGCTGGAAGTTTTTCAGAACAAGCGCGGAACATACTACTAACAGTAACAGGATTACCAACCCAACTATTCGGGGAACCGCACTGCTGTATTTCGCGAAACTCATGATGTTTTTTGATCCTTAGGATCAATCATTTCGTAACGAAGCCCTAATATGCAGCTTTTCGAATAAGGCGATGCTATTTTCTTAACCCAGGCAACATTTGCCGCAACCTTGATCGGACCGCGCTTTAAAGGAAAATTTTAAAAACTATAACTTCACCTTTTCTCTTCCTAAGCGCTTCTAAATGTTCATCATTAGAGTGATTAACTTGAACACATAGACCTCCCTCACTCACATCTCGGGTAAATCCTTAGATTAAACCATCAACCATTTCATTTTTAGAACTTTGAACCCGCAGTTCAACAGGAAAAACTTTATTTTAACGGACATACTTTCTTTTTTCCATCTGCATTCTTTTTAAAATAGCTATTGAGATTCAGATAGTTATTCACGTTTATTCAACAATATCCACTTTAATTTTTTTAAGTATTCTCTTACCTTGGATATTAGCAACAAGCTCCATTTCATAGCTTCCCGGCACATCAATTGAATGGCGAAACTTATTACCTTTGCCTTCAATTTTCTCTGATGGGATCTGCCAATTCCAAACTATATCTTTATCTTCAATGCTAGGCGGAAAAATTTCCGCGGCAAACTCAAAATCAGCCCCAACTTTAATGTCCATACCACTTTGAGGTGCCCTCACTCTTAATTCATGTACCCATAGTGATTTACATATTACTCCCTGAGTCTGGGCAACCATTGCAGAAAAACAAGCAACACGAGGCATAGCATCCATATAAACAGTAGAAAATTTCGCGGTATTACCAGGAGAATCATTACTTCCAATATCTCCGAACCATTCGTAGGTAAAAGTCGGCTGTACCGTACCTGAAGAGAAATCCTGCGCCGTTGCTGACCATAGCACCTGCTCTTGGACAAAAGCTCTTTGCGGCCTGCTTTTTAAAGTCATCACTATTGCAGAGCTTTCTTCGCTTCCGACAATATGCTCAAGAACATATCTCATATCCTCAGCCATTTGTTCTTTGTTCTTTATTTCATTAAGACGATCATTTGCAGCCTTAGAAAACGGGCCTCCTGAAGCAAGAAGCACAGAATAAAGACGGCTTGCCAGTTCATCTTCTGCTTTCCACTGCAAAATCATTGCCGCATTATAAGCGCAAAACGGAGCATAAAATGAACTCGAGAATTCATCTGAGACTTTTTGAAAGAACTGCAATGAAATGCCAGTCTGCCCTATAGAATATAGATTAATAATAGCCAACCGTGTATAGACTTCCGGCAAGTAAACGCTATCAGGAAATTCCTTTACGAAATATTTATACTCTTCCTGCGCTCTATCATAGCTATTCATTACTTCTAAATTATATCCACGGCCAAGCAGATCTTCTTCGCTAAGAGCATCTTCACCGAATTTTTGTATAATAATTTTATAAATTTTTTCCGCAAAATCACCATCTTTATCTCGAACAAACCCATGATGCCTGAACCTATTGGCCAGACTACTTAGCACAAGCTGAGCTGTTGCCTGTGAATACTGCATTAAAACCAGGCCAATATAATGTTCATAAATAACTATTGCTGTTTCTATCTTACCTTTTTCCAGATATTCGCTAGCGATAATACCCAAACGCTCTATGGAATCACTTCCGCCATTAGCAGAGAGAAACTCTTTATAAGAATTAAAAAGCTTATTCAGTTGACGTATTCGCCCTTCATCACTTATCCTCCGCGCGATTTCCTGAAAAACAGCTGTATCCCTGTTTTTTTCTGTATAAGTAATAACTATTTTAATCAATTTATTAAAGGCCTCTTCCGCAGATACTGTTTCCTCATTACGAACATGCGCCTTCCATGCCAGATATTGCAAATCAACAGTTTCAATCGAAGCAGAATAATTTTCAACAAAATCCTTAGCGCTTTTTATTATCTCAGCATTTAAAAGATCCAAATAATTGTAATAATTTTCCCAATCTTCTTTTCGCTCAAGGTAATCAAGATATTTAGACTTGGCGAGCGCAGAATAATATTCAATTTGCAGCTCATCTATATCCTGTCCTTTTTCCGTTCGCAGGATATCTAAAAAATCGAGCAAATCAGCAAACCTTTCCTGCTTAAGAAAATCCTCAGCCTGAGACTTAAGCTCAAAGCTATAAGCTAGCTTAGGACCAACCCCAACTCCGAGCATCAAAACCAGAATAATGCATGCTATTAATAATTTACTACTTTTTTTTACCATTTTTTTAAAGACTTTCATAACTCACCATTTCCTTTTACTGCTTAGGTTTTTGGCTTCTGTATTTTTTTACAACTTCACCCTCTTCTTTTTTAATATATTTAGCATTCCATAACTGACGTAAAACATAATACGCTTTTCTTGGAGTCCTTTTATTTATTCCATTTTCCATTTCAGGAGAAACACTAACAATACCAAACCACTCTTCATTCATATTTTTACCGGCTTTAGCATCAAAAGCATATGCCCCCATCCCCCAACCGGCAAACGTATCATGCACAGACCAGCTGTCCCGGTCACTGTCTGATGTTTTCCACCACTCATCAGTCCACTCAAAGATAGTTCCTCCGACACAATTTCCAACACCTTCCGCGTTAGCCATTTGCTTTTGCATATCATTCCACTGGCTTTTCAGAAATTTTGCCTGGTTGCGCTGGTCTTCACTCTGTTTCACCATATTATAAGCATCACAGCCAAACTCTGTTAAAACAACTGGCTTATCAAACTTTCTTTTCACTTCTTTAAAAAAACTGCCAAATACCTTACCGCGATAGACAATAGCTCCGATAACATCAACATCAGGACAATACAAAGCCGCACTTTTAAGGCCAACAGTCTCACCGTTTCCAAGAGACACTAGATGATGGGGATCGAGTTTTTTTATTTTTTTGGCAAGGTCATTAACAAAAGAATAATAGATTTTCGCGCGGGCTTTTCGTTTGTCATTAAAATTTTGCATTGCATCTATTTCATCAGAGCTCCAAGGGTTTAAACGACCGTCAAAGCTATAGTTGTTTTCATTGCCAAGATTCCACATCATTAAACCCGGAGTATCTTTAAAATAAGCAACTACCTCCATAACATTAGCTGTTACTTCTTCTCTAAACTCAACTTCGGCATAATTAGCAGAAGGATAACCCCAGAATCCAAGATCATGCCCAAGTATAGTTCTAATTCCATACAAAGTATAGAGCTCCTCGATCATACTTTTACAAAAAGCAAGTTCATCTCCCGGCATATATAAACGCACCGTATTAACGCCCATTTCCCGCATGAGTTTTCCATCAACAATCCATGGTTTCGCTGGATCGCACATAAAATTAAATAGGTGACTCTTACCTATAGGTACAGGAGAATAACAGACACCTTTTATAACATAAGGAGTTTTATTAACAAGTAATTGATAATGTGCGTTTTTAAGTTTTCTTATAGAAACTCTGTCCTTTTTATGTTTTCCCCTTCCACAACCGGCAACTAAGAAAATCATTAAAAACACCACTAATTTACGAACGACCATATAAAAGCTCCTCACCCTCGCGTTTAATAGTTATAAAGGGTAGAAGCATCATTATAGCTAGCCCCTACCCTTTACATTCTTCATCAGAAACTTATAATTCGTACTGGATATCATCCAGATAAAAAATCATTCCTTCAGGATTTGAATCCGCATTAGACGCCCAACAGAAACCCCCGTTAATATAAGTCATGTCAACATCAGTTAAATCAATCGTGTACTGTTTCCATTCATTGGTCAGGTCTATAGGACCAATCCCAATAGAGTCAGAATCAGAATATTGGCCGCCAATACCGCCCATTTTAAATTCCATGATTCTCTCGTCACCTACTTCTCCTTTGCCCCAGAATGTCAATTTTTTAGCTTCGCTTAAATCAAAGCCGCCTTTTTTATCTCCCCAGTTATTCGCAGGGTTCTGCCACATAACTCCAGTCCATCCTGCTCCCTGCTTCATTTTCGCGCTATAAACAAACTTTATGCATGTTTTTCCGCTATGCGGGTTCTCTTTAAAGCTGTCATTCATCTTAATATCGCCGTAGTCTCCCATCCAGCCTGAAGGCACATAATGATTTTGCCTGAAGCCGCGATCGACGTAAACATAAAATATTCCATCATCATTAAATTTTACTTCTCTCCCAACCAACTCCTCCTCTTCGATAAACTTGTCATCATCAAGTATCTGCTGCGCCTGAACATTAAAGCTCAAAATCAGACCGAAAAAGATTATAGCTACCAATAAACTAAGTTTTTTCATTCCAATTCCTCCTTCCGTTAATAACACCGTTTTACCCATATAAAACATACATTGCCTATT
>JAGLQQ010000253.1 GCA_023136735.1 Candidatus Omnitrophota bacterium
CTCATTACTCTCTACAAATAAAAGACTTGACATAAAATAGCGTGTGTGATATCATTTTAACATTGAAAGGAGTCATCTTACATTTACAAGGAGGTAAAAAAAAAGATGCCAATCAAGAAATACCATCCGGATTCACCTGATCGACGAAAGAAAAACGGGATTTCGCGCAAATCTACAAGTAAAAAATACAATACTCTTAATACCAATTTAAAGCTCGTCTGCTTTGAAAATTCAATTGCCTCAAAGGCGCAGGAAGAAGACATTATTCGTGTTTGTTCTATTTACAACAAAACTCAGGAAAAAATTATCAATTTAAAAATAGCTCAGATCTATTTTAATTAAAACCTTCTCTTCCCTCATTAATATCTTAGAAAATTACCTAACATAAAATAGTTTAAAATACCTGCGGCACGCCTGTTAAATCATTGCGTTTAAAGGCAGCGTCTAGAATAGTATCTTTATTTGGAAGGATCTTTCTTCTTTTTAAATATACTTGAAAGTTTCTCTAAATTAGTATGCTTTTTTTGCACCGCATTTTGATTTTGCTTATGTATCGAATCATATATTTCTTTTCTATGTACCGGGATATCACGAGGAGCAGTTATCCCCAGCTTAACTTGCTCACCGCGTACTTCTACAACCTTTATTTCAACGTTGTCCCCGATAATTATACTTTCATTTGGCTTGCGCGAAAGAACTAACATTTTTATCCTCTATTTTTTTAAGCATTTCATCCAAAACTAAATGTTGTATCGAATAATCTTGTTCTTGCAAAACTACCTGCCTGCATATATTTTTTTGTTTATTGATCATTACAGGTGCCAGTAAATTAGCACTGATTTGGTCTACACCCTGGGGCACACAAACAATTACATAACACTGACATTCCTCTATATCGTTAATCTGCAATGCTGAAATATCTAATGCTGATAGTACAGGTTTATAGTCAGGCTTGAATTCAAGCGGATCTATAATAATAAAATTAATTTCCGAGTCCTTCTGCGATTGTAACCAAAAGAACGGCTCCTTAGATTTCTCACTTACAATTCTATACTCTTTATGGGTTTCAAACCCAATAATTCCTTCAGGAAAAAACATTTTACTTCCATTAAGCGATGAAGTCTGCTCAACCTGTGTCATGGATGTTTTCATATAACTACTTACCCCCTCTCTCTTCATAAACGATCTTAAATATTAATAATCTTTATTTTTTATCAAGTAAAAAATTGATACTCCCCAGCATATTGATCGTCATTTGGTTTTCCGGTTCAATTAACAAAACTTCTTCTAATTCGTATTTTGCGCGCGCATAATTCTTTTTCAATATAGCGCTCATTGCCCTTTTAAAATAAGCTTCCGCTTTGCCCTGCTGCTCCTTTTTTAAACTAGGTGAAACCTTTTGCATCATCTTTGCCTTACTCAAAAGCATTTCCTCTAATAGCGCCATCTGGTTTTCCTTAACATCGCTTAACTTATTTTTAATTTTTTCATCCTTTTCAATTTTTAACCGTAATTGATCGGAGACCTTCTCAATTTTTCGCTCATAACCGCTTTGAAGATTTTCATTTTCCTTTTCAAGAATGCGAATCTGTTTTATGTATTTAGCCTCTTGAATCCGCAGTTTCTTTTCCCATTCAAAAGAATTCTGCAGAATTTCTGCTTCCGCATCCCTTTGAAGATTCATTATCGTTTTTTTCTGCTTAGCAAGCTTTATCTCAAGAATACTCTTTTGCTCAGCCATACTATTTTTCAAATCCTGGATCTCGCCCTTTTGTCTTTTATTTTCTATTTTGAAATTATTGAGCTCTTCCTTTACAATTCTTGAAATTTTATATGCATCACTCATTTCTTCTCCAGAATAAAGAGCCAGTTTCTCATTCAATGTTTGAATTTGGCTATTTTTCTCAGAAACAACAATCGCCTTTGTCGTTAACTCTTCTTTTAGTTTTACAATGTATATTCTCAACTGTTCAGATGATTTTTTCAAAGATTCATTTTCTTCTAAATACCTATGTTTTTCTTTTTCTATGCTTTGTCCATACTCAAGTTCTTTATCTGCTGTCATCTGCCGCAGTGTCTTTTCCTTTGCTTGAGCCTGTTTCTTTGTTTTTTCAATCTCTTGCTCTCTTTTAAATATTTCTTCAGCATGCATCGTTTCTTTACTTCTGATAATCTCATCAATCTTAACATATTTTTTGTTCAGCTTTTCCTCTAAAATGCTTACTTCCTCTTCTGTTTTAAGCTTATATTTCTCTTCAAGCTGGACATGTTTTTGTTTATATTCTTTTTCCTTTATTTCCATTTCTTTATCGTATACTTTGCTTTGTTTTTCAAGCTTTTTATTCAGATCTTTTACTCTCTGATTCAATACTCTTATCTGAGAGTCTCTCTGAACTATGGCAGCCCCAACATCTCCTATTTCCTGTTCACGATCCATTCCCTCTGCACTTTTAGATTCATCGATAATTTGCTGCAAGCGGTCATTATATTCCTTCTCTTTACGCTTTAAGACCTCTTCGTGTAAATTATTTTTTATTTTCATTTTTTCATTCAAGCTGTCTATTTTTACCGTAAGTTCTTTTATTTTTTTATCATTACTGTATCTATCTTGCTGCTTTGACTTCTTTACCACCCTATCAAACTGGTCCGACAATGTTTTAACTTTCATGCTGAACTCAAGTTCTTTTTGGATAAGCGCTTCTTCATTAGCCTTTTGCTGCCCTTGAAGATCTTTTTCAGCTTTAAGTATTTTTTTTTCAAGCCCTTCAATAACCGGATAAGAAGATTCTTCTATGGCCTTTTGAAAAATCAACTTCTGTTTTATAAGCATTCCTTTATATTTTGCTTCCTGCTTTGCCATCGCTTCTTCTTGCGAGCTCTTTTGTTTCTGCAATTCTTCCTTTAGAAAAGCTATTTCATTATCCGATATTTTCTTAGAATAATAGCTTTTCTTATTCGTTGCCCCCTGCTCAGCGCGATTTGACTGATAAATAACCGTCGGTTTATTTGAACTGTCTGCCGCAGAACCCGACCTAGGGACAGAAATCATCAAAGCAATAATCAGAACCAGCAACTTTAACCCGACATATGGGGATTTAATCTCTCTTCTCATCTTCGTAAGTTTCCCTTTAATAAGTTCCTTCGCAATTAAAGAAAAAACCGAACGCTCTCTTTATTTTTAAAGAGCTGCCTTCGGTTTGCATCTAAATTCCTTTAATTTTACAAGTATAGATTTTGAAGCCAATTTTATAGTACCCCTTAATAATTGCAATTTTTTATCATCAAAAGCAACCCAGTATCTCTGAGAAATAAACCCTACTTCCCCCTACCCAGCGCCACCCCTATCAGCCACAAATACCTTATTTTGCATACAGAACTAACTTAGTGCTATCTAAATACTAATTATGACTTTAACGGAGTAAAAAGTCAAGTAAAAATTAGCTTTTTCAAAGGATTTTATACAACATTTTGGACATTACTGTTTGGTGAATACAACATATAGCTATTGGAAATAATTTGGCATTAAAAAATACGAGGTTTTTCTTGTGGGATGGTCTTAAATCAGACACAATATCTGGTACCTACTTTTAATCTGCTTGACTAAAATTTCTTCTGTTCAAGCCCTAATTCAAGCCCAAGGCGTACAAGCTGGGAGGCTTTGTTTTTCATAGCAACCCTCTCGGCCGCTGAAAACTTCCCCCAAAACGGACGGGAGGCTATATTGTCACTAACAAAGCACACTGCAATAGATTTTATCTTTTTTACATGGGATGCAGCATAAAAAAGAGCACACTCAAGGTCAACGCTTTGTGCTCCCATCTCAGTTAATTCCTGAACTCTTTGTTTTGTCTGATCCCAAAATGTATGGATGCTGATAACATTAGCTTGTTTTAAATCAAATCCTAGCGCAAGTGCTTTATCCAAACTGTTTTCAAGCAGCTGCGCATCAGGATAGAATGTTTTTTGATCATTCCCATTAAAGTTTATTCCGAATTTCTTATGATATTGAGTATCAAAAATCGCCTCTGTTATCACAACACTATCGGCAATTTCCAAATCCTTAACAGCTCCGAGTGCACCCAGAAAAATTACTGCTTTTATTTTATTTGGGTCTTGCGCCAAGATACAATCCACCACTAAATTCTGCCCCATACCAGTATTGATGAATGTCATTTTACTACTTTTATAGATTCCGTTAAGTCCATGAAAAATCATGCCTTTAAAAAATTTTTGTTCACTTAACTCCGGCGTTACAAGCTTTGTATGAAAAAACGGACTTATTAGCAGGACTTCCCCCATGTCATTTCGGCTCATTCCGAACATTTTTTCAAATTTTTTTTCTTCTTCATTTTTCATAATGCGATCACTAGTTCATAATCCATTTTACCCAGCCCAATACTTTGGGCATATATCAGTTGATTCATATAGAAATCAGCCTGCGGATATACTTTTTTAAAAATATCCTCACTGGCTCGTTGAACTACCATATCCGCTGCAGCCTTATCACATGCCACAGGGTCACTTGATGCGAAAATTCCGATATCATCAACAATAAACGGCTCGTCTTTGGCCATGCAGTCACAGTTTTTTGTAATATGCAATGCAAAATTGAAAAATACTTTCTTTTTTATATTAAGCAAAACACCGTAAGCATACTCAACCATCTTTTCGCTAAGCACTTTTGCATCCTCCCCGTAATCATCTGCAATTGCACCGAATTTACATACACTGATACATTCTGCGCAACCAATACATGCATCCTGCTTTATAAAAGCCTTTTCATCTTTTTCAATAATTGCCTCTACCGGACAATGTTTAATACAGCGTTTACAAAAAGTACAGTTTTCTACCTTAACATGCGGTTTAATATTCGAATGTTGCTTTAATTTTCCTGTCCTTGAAGCAAGCCCCATGCCCATATTTTTCAAAGAAGCCGCTACCCCGGTTAACATATGGCCGGTAACATGTGCTATGCTTACAATAGAATCAAAATACATTACAGGCCTTGCGATATTGACTGATTCAAAATGTTTTTTATCTATTTTTACATCCATAGCGTTTTCACCCCAAAAACCATCAGAAATAATAACCGGAGCACCCAAAGTGACCGGATCAAATCCATGAACTGAGGCAAGCATAAGATGATCCACAGCATTAACGCGGCTTCCCTGGTATAAGACATTAGTTTCTGTTATGAAAGGTTTTGCAGCAACTGATTTTATTTTATCAATAGCCACTTTAGCTGCTTTTGCCCCAACATGACCCGTATTACCCTTTTCTCCCAAATGCATTTTTATGGGGACTAATTCCCCTTTTTTGAAATCATTTAGAAGTCCGCTGATCTTTATTAGATTTTTAAACGAATGGGCTACCCGCACTTTATCTCTGGAATTATCTACCGGTTGAAAATAAACAATACTTTTGGGCATATCTAACCTCTTTTCGATTTGTAATTTTTAATAATATATATCATAACTACGTTACTGAAAAAAAACAATAGTTTTATGTCCAGCCTATAGCCTTACGAATTTAGCACTGATTGATTTTAAGATCCACTTACGCTATCATAATAGCACAAACAGCAAAAAATGTATTCACCAGTGCTATATTGCAGCCTCTTTTTGAAAAGGAAGAGTTTGATGTTTTTACCATATAGATAAGCGTTGTCTCAACAAAAAAATATGCTATTCTTGAAACATACAATCCATTGAGCCATGATTCAAATGAATTACCCCGCAGCAAGCTGCGAGGTATCCCCGCTAAAACAACTCTAACTGCAATTCATACTTATGCAACACCATTTACTCTTTCTCAAATCCCTTTTAAGCGGAACCGCGGCAAGCCGCGAGGAATTAACCCCCTGAGATTAAAAAGATACCAAAAGTAATCAAGGTGGAGTTGAGGGGAAAATTTTAAAAATTTAGATAAAGAAGCAAAAAATTAGAAATTTTTCAAGTTGCAGTGAAAAACCAACCAAGCAAATCTTTCCTTAATAAATAATACCTAAGAGCCAAATAAACTAAAAGATGGCAAACTTGTATTGAAAGGAGTACTCAATGCAAGGAAAACCAAAAAGACAGAAGCAGAAACGGTGTAAATGCTGCGAGGAATTATTCCAGCTGGATACCCGCACCAAGGGCAAACAACTATATTGTTCAAAGCCGGAATGTCAGGCCATCCGCCAGAGAAAAAATGAAAAAGATTGGCGCAAGCGCAATCCAGATTGCGTGGAATATCAATATCAGCAAACCCGCCAGTGGAACAGTATCCATTCTGATTACAGCCACCAGAGAAGAGCTCAGAACCCCCAACTTTTAAAACATAATCGTGCTCAAACTCGAAATCGCATGCAAAAAATAAGGACAAAAC
>JAGLQQ010000254.1 GCA_023136735.1 Candidatus Omnitrophota bacterium
CAACAAAATCAACGACTTACAAAAATTCGCGGAAAACATTCTACATCCGTACCTACGGATGACCCTTGGTTTGCGCTCTACAAAGTTCTCAAACCATTCCTTATAACTGTTTTCCGTCCTGAATTGACTTGATGATGCGGACTCTCCCTCGCCCCGTTAGAAGCAAAGTTTCTAACGGGGCGAGCAAAACCTTTTAACCCAGTACCGAATGCATGCCGTGAATCAAGCTATGCTCTGGTTCTGCGGTTATTCTGGTTCTGGGCTCATTATTTAAGGTTCTTTCTTACTAAGGGTGAAGAATTTAATGTAAAGCGTTGAAGTGCTTGAAGAAATAAAAAAAGCACCGATTGCCAATGAAAAACTGATAAAGTTTGTTTGAGAAAACGAATTTATCAGGAGGCAACCGATGCAACGATATAGTATCACACAGGCGTTATGCCTGCCAGAGTATAAAATAATAGGGATTTTATCAGATTCTGACCAAGAGATGCATTTACAGATACGTCCGTATAAACGAAAAAAGGCAAAGTGTTCGGGATGCGGAGAATATCACTATGGGCAAAAGATTCATAGCTTCAAAGAAGTTATTGTTGAGGATTTGCGATTATTTAGAAAAAGGGTATTTCTTCATGTAATTAAACGTCGGTATCGATGCGTGAAGGACGGACGCCTTTATGTTGAAGCTGTTGACTGGCTAAAACCACGATGCCGAGTGACTAATAGATTAGCAAAAGAGATTTATCGATTAACTTCAATCGCAACGAATCAGGAAGCAGGATGGTATCTTGGAATGAATGACGAAAAGATTTATCGAATAGATAAGAGCTGTTTAAAAAGAGATTAATTCCAACACCGCAATCATTAAATATTAGCGTGGATGAGGTAGCCTGGAAGAAACATCATCGATATTTAACAAATGTGGTTGATGTGGATGAGAAAGTAATCACTTGGAATGCCAAAGGGCGAAAGGCTGAAGTTTTGAATAAATATTATGAATCGTTAGGAAAAGAAAATTGTAAAAGGATAGAATCGGTATCTTTAGACGGTGCGAGAACATACATTAGTTCGTCAAATAAATACGCAGTTAATGCATTAATTGTGTTGGATAGATTCCATGCAGTTCAAAAGATTAATAATGCTATTAACCAAGTGCGTAAGAACAAATTACGAAAAGCAAGAAAACGTGAAGATGAAGAATTGATATTGCTAACCAATTGTAAGCAAAGATTCATTTTGTTAAGAAATAAATTAAAACGGTCCGCTCGACAATCAGTGACTCTTGATTATCTTTGCAATATTAATCAACCTATCTATAAAGGCATGATCTTGAAAGAAAAGTTTTTGGAGGTGTATGATTTAAAAAGTGAGGATGAAGCAATAACTCACATTTATGAATGGATCGACGATGCCTTGGAGAGCGGGTTAAAGCCTTTTGAGAAAATTGCGTGGAGCCTAGTTGAAAAGATTGAATATATCTTGAACTGGTTTATCTCCCAACGAAGCTCTGCAATCTCAGAAGGGTTTAATAATAAAATCAAAAGACTCAAGCGAATGGCATATGGATATCGAGACATTGAGTACTTTAAGCTAAAAATACATCAGCATTGTGGTTATCTTAATCCAAGAAGATTTAATATTAACTAAAATGTTTCACCCTAAACAAGAAAGAACCCAAAATACCCCATAATTGTCAGAAAGACGCCGTGGGCTACAATTATGAACAAATGTGACCTATCTCCATTTAAGCATTCTCCTTATTTTTGTTGGTGGTTTAATTATAAATACAACTGCAGTAAAAACAGCAATAATTACCGTAGGAATTAGTATAATTAGCGGGTTGACATCCGGGTAAACTAACTTCTCAATATAATGAATTATAAACGAACCAGGATATCTCAATTCAGAATCGTACCCCGCCCTTAACGTGTTTTCCAGTATGGTTAAATGGCAATATCGGCTTAATACCGCCAAAAGCCCAACATAGGCTATGCCGCAAAGATGAAGCGCCCTAAATAACCACCAGTCAAAAAATCTCCTCCACCAAAAACCTACCAGAGTAAGGGTAAATCCTACCAGCATAAATAATATCCAGGCAAAATGTATAACCACAATAATATCAGCGAGAATTTTGTATAGCATATCCGCCTCAAGAATAAACTCTTTTACGGTAATAGTCCAAACCCCGTTAGAGATGACGGTTACCTTGGGTAACCTATCCCTAACGGAGTTTACTAAGAAAATTATCTATCTTAGAGCTATATTCTTCCATGGCCATAAAAAAGGCATCATTGTGCCCACCTTGCATTTGATAAAATTCTTTGGGTTGGGGTGCGGCTTCAAATAACTTCTTACCTAATTTAAACGGCACAATCTCATCATCTTGACTATGAATAATTAACTTGGGGATAGTGATATTTTTTATCTTTGTTAGCGCGTCATATTTAATTGAAATTATCCATTTAACCGGCAAATATGGAAATAATTCCCTTCCCATATCATAAGAAGAACTAAACCCGCTCTCAGAGATAAGGGCAGCTACTGTAACGTTAGAAGCCAAATCGATAGCCACATTTGCTCCTATAGATTTTCCATAAATCACAATTGCGCCTTTATTAATATTTTTTCTGCTAACTACGTACTTATAAGCTGCCTGGGCATCTCGATAGAGCCCCTCCTCAGCTGGGCTGCCCTGACTTCTTCCATAACCCCGGTAATCAAAAATAAAAACATTCAGGTTGAGTTTATTGAAGACTTTTATGATTTCAATGCGGTGGCTTATATTTCCCGCATTTCCATGACAGAATAGCAGCGTGCCTCTGGGATCTTCTGCCGGAATAAACCAACCATTTAACTTCAGGCCATCATCGGTGTTAAAGAAAACATCCTCGTATTTAAGGCCGGCATCTATAGGAGTAAATTCAATTTCTTTTGTGGGGTAATATATGCCCTTCCTCTCAAAATATTTTAAATAGGCAAACATAAAAACTGAGAATATTAATATTGGTATTAAAATCCGATTAAGAATTAACTTCATATCTCTGACAATCTCTTTTTCATATTTGTATCACTATAGTAAGGTCTACTCACCTTTTTTCTTACTTCTTCACCTCTTCCCCCGTCATAGGTACAAACCTGACAGGAATGATACTGCTAGTCTTTATCTTACCATTTACCTTCTCCAGTAACTTCAACTCCTGCCAATGAACCCCTACCGGAATAATCATCCTTCCGCCTTCGGCTAACTGCTCAATCAAAGGTTGTGGAATATTGGCTGGGGCACAGGTAACGATAATGGCATCAAAAGGTGCGTGTTCTAGCCAGCCAAGATACCCATCGCCGCATTTAACAGTGATATTTCCATATCCTAAATCCTCCAAGGTTTTCTCTGCCTGTATGGCTAACGGCTCCAATATCTCAATGGTATAAACCTCTTTAGCCAGTTCTGCTAATATGGCTGCCTGATAACCGGAGCCGGTTCCAATCTCTAAAATTTTCTCATCACCATTTAAGTTTAACAGTTCAGTCATTATAGCCACTATATATGGCTGGGAGATTGTCTGCCCTTTTCCAATAGGCAGAGGACCATCACTATAAGCCAAATTCTGAAGATGAGCAGGAACAAACAAGTGCCTTTTGACTTTAAACATCGCTTCTAACAGGCGTTCATCCTTAATGCCCCGCGCCTTTATCTGAGTCTCTACCATATCTCTTCTTGCTCGAACAAGCACTGGGTTCTCCTCAGATAATTTATGTTCGGCCGTGGCTAAATAGGCACCACCAACCATAAAAGACAAACTAATTACCAGAACCAAAACTCGCTTTCCCTGATTAGAAATACTCCTGTTTGAATTACGCATTTCAGATTTTCTTGTTTCTCCTGAATTTACTTTTTCCCCCCCCTTAGAAATCCCTACCGATGGTAAGGCATCCCAAAGTATCGTCGGGATTATTTCTAACGAGGCTTACCAACCGGTATTATATAAAGGGGCTCTTCATCTTTTACTTCCAGTACTTCTTTAACTGCTTCATCCCCGAAGGCACCGATTGTTACTGTGCCCAACCTTAAGGCCTCTGCCTGCAAATGAACATTTTGACCGGCACCTCCCATATCCATAGGGACATAGCGAGCCTCACCGCGCTTGCCATATTTTCTGGTGGTCCGGGAATAGATGGCAGTAACAACTATGCTTATCGGTGCATCAGCTACCACCCTCTGGCCCAGAGCTGCCCTCATCAACTGCTGGCGGAAGTCGCCCTCTTTTATCAGGGCGATAGTATGGTCTTGCCACTTGTAATGATAAATCCCCGCAACTAAACCCTCAACTTCCCCAACAATTAAATATATCTCCAGTGGATAAATGCCCCCGGCAGAAGGGTAAGCCCTGGTTGCCCCGGTGATACCATCAACAGTCTCTCCTCCCGCAGCCCAGAGAAGCTGGGATATCTCCTTTAAGGTTAAAGGCTCGTCTTTGTACCTTCTTGTTGACCTTCTTTTAAAGATAGCCTCCTCAACAGATACTCGACCCTTATGTTCAGGAGAGGGAAGTCTTATACTGCTTCTCTCCCCGTCAGTTCCTCGAGCAGACTTAGGGAAAAAACGTTCACTTAAAAATAAACCACCTACTATGGTACCCATTAAAAGAAACAAAAGCCCTATTTTTTTCACCATCTTTTTGCCCACCAGAAACATTGTCTACATATCCTTTCCATGACACTTGCGTATTATGAGAGCTATTTGATGAACTCCGCTTTTTCTTGAAATCTATGTGATAAGCGATCAAGCATTTTAAAATAATCGCCAAGCGAATTTTGTGGCGATAAATTTGATCGCTTAATTTCCTGACGCATAGGGCCATTTTTAAGAGAAGAAAGAATTAGCTTATTATCTCCCCAGATAAGCTTATTAGTCCATCCTCGAATCTGTCTACCAGAAGTGTCAAATAGCTCATATTGTTTTTCTTTTCCGGAAATTCTTTCACTTCTTGGTTCATCGATATGTTCTATTGTTTGAAAAGGTAAAACAAGATTACAAGCCTCTTGTGTCTTACCATTCCAGACAAGCTCAACTTCTCGCTCATCGGCAAACAAAAGAAAGCGATATTTTTCAGGCAAAGGGTTCCCTTCCTGAATATACTTTATCGCATCTCGTCTTTCGTTATCAGTTAATCGCATTATTATTTCACCTTTTTAATATCCTTTTGCAGCCTTGAAAACATTTCTTGATTGCGCCCTTTGTTAAACTTCTTCCCACATTCCTACATCATATTCAATAAAATCATCAAATAAGTTCATAAACCCCTATCATTTAATGTTATACACTAAATATACCGCTTTTTAACACCTTGGTAAAGGCATTTTTGAAACTTGCTTCACCCCTTCCAATCCTCAATAA
>JAGLQQ010000255.1 GCA_023136735.1 Candidatus Omnitrophota bacterium
TATAATTATTTTAATGGTAGAATATGACCATAGGAAAAGGAGGATGTTCAGATGAAGAAAATTCGTATGATAGTAATTGGTTTGTTGATTTTTATTCTTGTGATTATAGTAGGTAAAAATGTAATTGTAAAAGCAGCGGTTACTACAGGTGTTAAAGCAGTAACCGGCTTGAATTTGAAGATTAAAAAGATGAAGCTAGGGCTTGTGAGCACTCTTATCGGTATTGAGGAGTTAAAGCTGTATAACCCCGAGGGTTTTGAAGATCCGGTTATGGTTGATATCCCGGAGGTTTATGTTAATTACCGCATGGGAGCATTCTTAAAGAAAAAAGTGCATTTAGAGGAAGTCCGTTTGTATCTTAAAGAATTTATTGTAGCAAAAAACAAAGACGGAGAGCTGAACCTTGATGCGCTTACATCTATTGGAGGGGCAAAGCAAGCCAAAGACGGAGTTGAAGAAAAAAAAGAAGATACAAAAAAGAAACCAAAAGCATCTGCGCCGCAAATTCAAATTGATCTTTTGAAGTTAAAAATTGATAAGGTGTACTATAAGGATTATAGCAAGGGCGACATCCCGTCTGTAAAGGAATTCAACGTGAACATTGATGCTGTATATGAAAATATAACTGACCCAAAAGCTCTGGTGAATATTATTGTTGTTAATGCCTTGGCTAATACTACTATTTCTAGTTTAACAAATTTCGATTTAGGTCCTCTAGCGGAAGGTCTTAAGGGAAGTGTTAAGGGGGCAGGCGATGTTTTTACAGGACTTGCCGGAAATACCTTGGATGTTGGAAAAGATGTCGGTGAAACAGCTAAGGATACAATAAAGAATACTACTGATAAACTGAAAGATTTGAATCCCTTTAAAAGAAGCAAGTAGAAAAGTTCAATCATATTGATAAGAGGTGTTATTATGAGTGCGCCAAAATCTCGAAGAATTTTTCCGCAATTTGCTCAAATACAGGATCTCCCGAAAAAAATTTCTGAAAGCCGGGATTTTATCTCTTCTTTTTGCCAGTAAAGGAGAAAATAAAAGGGAAAATGGTATTACGTCCATATATAGATGCCCAGTTGTGCATAGGCTGCGGAATTTGCCAGACAAAATGTCCGGTAAGGCCGATGCGTGCAATAAAAATCCTGCTGACAAAAGCTGATAGAATATAGTTTTTACACCTAAAAAGTGCCTCAAAAAAAATCTTGCTAACAAAAACAGATAGAGTATAATAACATACTTAAGAAAACGACTATAAGTGTATAAGGAGGTGTTGGATATGAGGAGTTCATCGTATTTAATGACGGCATTGGTGATGATTATAATCATAGCAGCCGGATGTTCAAAATCAACAACACAGGATAAAAAACAGGTTGCTCAGGAAGCATTAACTATGAATATGCAGCAAAAAGTGGCAAAAACCGCGGATGAGGCAATAAAGTTTGCTAAAACGCTCGAAGGGGTTCAGCCGAAAAAGGATTATTTATTGACACAGGCACAATCAATGTATGATTCAAAAGAATTAGAAGAAGTGGTTGAAATTGCGAAGTATGTACTTGAATATGTGGATAGTGATGGCGCAAAAGCAAAACAATTATTAGAAAAAGCAACACAGGATTTAGAGGCATTGGCGCGTGGTGGTATTGATCAGGCGGCTAAGAAAATAGAAGGTCTGAAGTTATAAGAATTATATT
>JAGLQQ010000256.1 GCA_023136735.1 Candidatus Omnitrophota bacterium
ATAAAGGCTGTTCTGTCCCAGACACTAAACATCCCCCAGCTTCCCTGCCATAACTAGGTGTATCCTCTTCCGTAACAATATAATAGTTAGATAAATCCAAACATAAATTACCATGGGCAGTTACTCTGCCCCAATCGAAATACTGTTCATGAAATATTGTTGCCGGCTTTTTGAATTGTATTTTATCCTTTCTTTTTTGGGCAAATCTTTTCATTATTGTATATCCGGCTAAAGTTTTTGTCATAACTACTACCGACACATATTCTGTCAATTCTATCAGTGCGACCGCATAAGCTGGTTCTAAATCATATTCGCTGTAATTATATCCGGAATATACATACGCGCCTTCATCCAAAAGAATAATTTCCGCATTTCCCACTTGTTTGCCTGTTTTATAAAGCTTAAAGACACAGGAGAACAAAAACATATGGCGGAAACAAGAACAATGCTTATTGTGCTTTTGATTGCAGCATATTTAGCTCTGGTGAACACTTTTAGATTCCTCCTTTGTCCATTACTTATTTGCCTTCAATACCTTAGGGCTCATAGAGATCGATATTAAAAAAGGCAATAAAGTATACCACAGACAGGGGATGGCCGCAAACAAAACGTATGATTTTTGGGAGATATAACACTTTGAAGTCAAAAGAGATACATATACAGATGAAAAAATTAAAGTATAATTGTGATGTTTAATTTCAAGACAAAGTATTCCGTCTTTAATTTTGAGCTATTAAACCAGCCTGAAATCAGACAATACTAGAGAAAAAACCTGGTGGTTTAAAACGTTTTCAGGTGACTGGCTTACCCAGCAGTTTAAACATTTTCTTTTTATATGCTTCCACTCCGGGCTGATTGAACGGGTTAACTCCTAAGAGCAAACCGGACATAGCTGTTGTCTTTTCAAAAAAGTAAAATAGCTGCCCAAGATGAAAAGCAGTTCTTTTTGGTATTAGAATGCTAAGGTTGGGAACCTTGCCATCATAATGAGCGCTGGCTGTTGCCTCATAAGCCTTAAGATTGACATAATCCAGGTCTTTTCCAGCAAGATAATTTAATCCATCAATATTATCTTTAAATCTAGGAACTTTTATTGTTGACTGGGATTTTTCAATTATCAAAAATGTTTCAAAAATATTACGCTCTCCATCCTGAATCATTTGCCCCATAGAATGCAGATCAGTTGTAAACTCACAAGCAGCGGGGAATATCCCTTTACCATCCTTGCCTTCGCTTTCACCAAAAAGTTGTTTCCACCATTCCCCGATATAACGCAAGCTTGGATGAAAACTGGACAGCACCTCAATAACTTTTCCCTTTTTATTAAGAATATGTCTTATTCCCGCATATTTATACGCAGGGTTTTTATCTAAACTGAGCAGGTCGCATTTTTTCTCAAAATCACTCGCTCCTTTTAATAATTCCCTGATATTTATACCAGCTGCCGCTATCGGCAGCAATCCAACTGGTGTTAGGACCGAAAACCTTCCTCCGACATCATCTGGGATAATAAATGTTTTATAGCCTTCGGTTTGGGCAAGCTTACGCAACGCACCGGCGCTTGCGTCAGTAGTGGCAATAATTCTATCCTTAGCTCCATTTTTACCGTAAATCTTTTCCATATATTGCTTTAATATCCTGAAAACAACTGCTGTTTCAGTTGTTGTGCCTGATTTTGAAATAACATTAATAATAACTTTCTTTTTCTTAATAACATTAAATAAATCCTGAAGATAATCAGAGCTCAAGTTATGTCCGGCAAAATAAACCTTAGGGCTTTCGCTTTTAAGCTCATTAGCAAAACTTGGCTTCAGAAATTCGATACAAGCTTTTGCTCCTAAATACGAGCCGCCTATGCCAAGAATTACAAAAACATCACAGTTTTTCCTTATTTTTTTCGCTGTAGATTCAAGATCCTCAATCAAATTATTCGGGATTGATGAAGGTAAATTTACCCAGCCAATATAGTCATTGCCTGGACAACTCTTATCCTTTAATTCTTTATGCACTAGCTTAATGGCCTTAGAAACAGCTTTTAATTCTTTATCTGCCGCAAACCCTTTGCAGTTTTTGCTTATAATTTTAATGTCTTTCATATTTAGCTTCTCCTTGACCTTTAATGTTTTTAGATATCATACCATTTAGTGTTTTTACTTCAATTTATTTGGGGCATTCTTAATTTGCTTTAATAACTTGCAAATCATTAAGTTATAGTAATCTATTCAACTTAAGTTCAGAATGACCCATTTATTTTATCATTGTCTTAAATTATTAACAAGCTGAATATTTTTAACCTTATACAAGAATTAAAGGGGGAATTTGCATGCAGAAACTTCTGGAAGGTCAACCTGAATTAGAAATCCCTAAGCTCTCTTCTTATAAAGAGACCGCGTGAGACTGGATCAAGGAATTGCTGCAGGAAGTAATTAACATCTTTAATGAATTTACGCGGCACATAGATCATGTCATCGGTTTTTAAAGCAACATTATCGCTTATATCCGCCCGCTCCAGGGCTTTTACGAGATTTAGCCGTTTGGGCTCCGGCTTTTCAAATCCTCCTTCAATAAGCATCACACTAGACACAACCGCATGTTCTGTAAATCCTCCGGCTAAGCTTACGGCCTCTAAAATAGTTTTAGCTCCCGTCAGCTGATAAACTCCCGGACTTTTCACCTGCCCTAGAATAATAACCTTTTTCCCTCCAATCGCCTTTATGGAAACTGAGACCTGCGGACTGCGTATGAATTCTTTCAGTTTGGAAGTTAGATCTTGGCGGAATTCGCTAATAGTCATGCCTGTAGCGATAACATCACCTACTAGAGTAAAAGAAATTCTACCGTCAGGGCGGACAATTACCTCATCGTCAAGGTCAGAATTCTGCCATACTTTTATAAAAAGCACGTCACCGTTGCCTATAATATATTCCAGTGTTTTGCGCCCCTGATCAGTTTTACTAGCAACAAATCGCTCAACCTTTTTATCATCCTTTATTGTAGAAATCGCCTTTTGGAACTCCTGTTCAGCTTCCTTATATCTACCCTGATTATACAGGATCAATCCTCTTTTATAATGCTGATCATTTTCTTGCTTTGTCGCTTCAATTGCCTTTTGAAATTCAGCCCGTGCCTCTTCGTACTTTCCCTGATCATAAAGTTTAAGCCCGTTATTGTAATAATTTTCTTTCGCTTGCGAGCTGGCTAGAATTGCTTTTTTAAACTCTGCTTCCGCTGCCTTAAACTTTCCTTTTTCATAAAACTCTAATCCTTTTTGGTAATGCCTGTTAGACTTATCCAGTACTGTCGCCGCATTTACTCCGGCAACAGCAAAAAAAAATAAGCCAACTACAGCAAGAACACATCCTATTAATTTTCGTTTTCTTAAAATACGCATTTATTGCTTTCCCCTGTAGTTAACAAAAATAACCTTACTCTGATTCCATGATTTTCTTCTCTAACCTGACTTTTTCTTCTCTTAATTTTACTACTTCTAAAGCCATCACAACTTTTTCTTCTTCGCTTTTAGCTAGATCAGCATCAAGTGCTTTAACCTTTTTCAATAGAAAAAGTCCTTTTTCACTTCTGATTTTTACTTCTTCAATCGCCTGTTTCAGTTTTTGCTGCAATATCTGCTTTTGATTTTGTACCAATTTAAATTGCTCTGAATTGTCATCTGAAACATCCGGTTGTTTTCCTGCCTCACTCTGCAAAGCAGCATATTTCTTTTGAACACTTGCAAGCTCAAGAGCAATCGACTGTCTTTGCGAATCTGCTAAATCAATCTGTTTCCGCAATTCCTTCTGTTGCGCTTCCTTGCTAGCAACCTCTTTTTCAAGAATTATCAGCTTTTCATCAAACCCCTTAACCTCACTTGTACTTTGCAAAAGGGAATTAACTTCTTCCCGTAGATTTACATTCTTCTGTGATAGTAATTTATTATTGTCATTTAGCTTATCTATATTGTTTTTTGCAAAGGTCAGTTCTTCTTTTAACCCATCACTTTCCTTTTTTATAGCTTCATAGCGACTGCTCAATTGAGCATCATTTTTGGATGTTTTTTTATTAACCTTCTGCAATTGAATCTGCTTTAATTCTTTGCGTACCTGCACCAGCTCTAAAGAAGCAAAGTTTCTTTCCTTTTTTACCGCTTCGATTTCATCTGATAAAGCAATAGCATTTTCTTCTTTTTGGCTAAGTCTTTTTTCAAGATCATCTATTTTTGTTCTCAACTCACTTGCTGATTCACTACTAGACTTATTATTAGCAAACTCAGTCTTCATCTTTCCTTTTTCTGCTTCAAGCTTATTTATCTGTTCATCTTTGTCTTTTAAATTTCTTTCATAGTCAGATATTCTTAAATCGAAACTGTTAAACTGCTTTTTATCATCCTTCAGCTCTTTTTCAAGGGCCTCAATTTTGATTTTAAGCTTTGAATTCAAACCCTTGCTCTTTCCCTGCTCTTTCATATTACTTCCAAGCTCTTTATTTAATGCCGCAAGTTCCTTATTATCATCACTGGCCTGCTTTGCTTCTGCTTGCGCCT
>JAGLQQ010000257.1 GCA_023136735.1 Candidatus Omnitrophota bacterium
TTCCGCTAAGCTTTGTTCAGGCGGCAATGGGAACGGAAATAGAAGTGCCTGGTATCTATGAAGAAAAAATTAAGATGAAGATACCCGCGGGCACACAAAGTGAAAAGGTTTTTAGAATAAGCGGTAAAGGATTTTCGGATATAAGAGGCTATAGCAAAGGAGATCAGTACATAAGGATTCATGTTACTGTTCCGACCAATTTAAGTTCAGAACAAAAAAAGCTATTGCTTGAATTCTCAAGGATAAGCGGAGAAAATTCTAAAAATGAGTCAATTACTGAAAAAATTAAAAAAGCATTTAAATAAACATGAAGCTTAGATTTGTGATTTTTTGCGCGAATCTTTAGCTGAATTTTATCTCGGCTTCTATGCGATATTATATGTGAGGCAGGGATCAATAAAATATAAGTATAAAGTAATGAGTGCTAATAAAACCCTATAGCTAAGAGGGCGGGGGTAATTCGTCCGCCTAGGCGGATTCATAAAGGAGCCAGAGATAATTGCCAACTTACGATTATGAATGTCCAGGATGTAACCATACTTTTGAGCTATTTCAAATGATGAGCGCGAAACCGATAAAAAAATGCCCTGAATGCGGTAAGAACAAAGTTAAAAGACTTATTGGTTCCGGCATGGGTATTATCTTTAAAGGCTCTGGATTTTATGAGACTGATTATAAGCGCAAAGAGAATAACGCTTTAAGCGGCAGGTCAGAGAAAGCTAATAGCTTGAGTGCGGACAATCAGGGATCAAAAGAAAATAAGTCTGATAATTCCAAAACGGATTTAACTCAAAATAAATCTCTATCTGAGAAAAAAAACAATAAGGTCTCTGATGAAAAGGGGAAAGGTAAAAAATAAAAAAGACAATGACTTTTTCCTATATTGGCTTCCTGTAATAGTTTGGGCAATATTAATTTTTTCCTTGTCTTCATTTTCTACCTTCCCTAAGGCAGTTCAGCCGGTTTTTTCTTTTGATAAGCTGGCGCATGCGATTGAGTATGCTGTGTTCAGTTTTTTGCTTGCTAGGGCATTTAGAAATTCAAAGAGAAGTGATCTTAAAAGAAATTTTCGTATATTAGCAATGTTTTGTGCTATTGTATATGCAATGAGTGATGAATTGCATCAGTATTTTGTGCCCATGCGCACAGCGAGTGCGGCTGATTTTATCTATGATAGCATCGGAGCAATAATAGGGCAGAAGTTATTTAAAGGATAACAGTGTTTAACTGGAGTTAAACTTCTAAGAGGAGAGAAGTGTCATGGCTGAGATTATTCCGTTTCGCGGATTAAGATATAATCCTGAAAAAGTTAAAAAGATTAATGATATTTTTGCGCCCCCTTATGATGTAATTTCACCAAAACAACAGGGAGAGCTTTATAAACAGCATCAGTTTAATATTATTAAACTGATTTTGGGCAAGCAGTCTAAGAATGACGATGTTCGCGATAACCGCTATACGCGCGCCGGAAAACTTTTTCAGGAATGGATAAAAAAAGATATTCTTATTAAAGATACCTCACCTAGTATCTATATTTATACTCAGGAGTATACCTTTGAAGGTGTCTCAAAGAAAAGAATAGGTTTTTTTGCCAGGCTTAAATTTGAAAAAGGAAAAGATTGTCTGCCTCATGAGCTGACACTGGCAAAACCTAAACAGGACAGGGTAAAGCTGATGCGTGCGGTACATGCTAATTTGAGTCCAATATTCTCTTTTTATATTGACAAAAAAAATGAAATAGAAAAAAGCTTGAAGCCTTATATGAGAAAAAAACCGCTGATAAGCTATAAGGACAAAGAAAAGATTACACATTGCTTTTGGCAGGTAGATGATAAAAAGACCATTGAAAGAATACAAAAATTAATGAAAAGAAAGCGGACTTTTATTGCTGACGGGCATCATCGTTATGAGGTTTCTAAGTCCTATTGTCAGGAAATGGCTAGAAAAAAAGGCAGCCATGGAGAGTTTGATTCTGTAATGATGTATTTTACTGGATTTAACGATCAGAACCTAAGCGTTATGCCTACACATAGACTGGTCAAGGATATTCCTAGTCTTGAAAATAAGATTAATTCTATCGGTGATTACTTTAAAGTAAGCGAAGTTATGAATCTTACGGCAATGCTTTCTTCACAGGCAAAGAAAAAGGGTTTTGCTCTAGGGATGTGTTTTAAGAATAAATTTTACGTTTTAGAGATGAAAAATGATAAAGTGCTGTCCGGACTTATGAGTAAAACACCGATGCAGTGGCGTAAGCTTGATGTAGCGATGTTAAATAAGGTTGTTTTTGAACATATATTTAAACTTAATGAGAAACAAAAAGAGGAAAAAGTAAGTTACACTCGTGATCCTCTAAATGCTGTTGAGAGCGTAAAAAAGAAGAAATCCTTGGTTGCTTTTTTCCCTAATACTACAAAAGCAGAGCAAGTTACCAAAATCGCATTATCCGGTAACCGTATGCCGCAAAAATCAACCTACTTTTACCCAAAGCCGGTAACAGGGCTTGTGATAAATAAATTTTAAGGGATTGTAATGATACGGAATAATAGTGGAAATTTAAAATCAATATTATTTGTCCGCATGGAAAACTCATGCCGCGGCCAAATGGCGGAAGCACTGCTGTGCCTGTAAAAGAGCATATCCAATGGCAAATTACCGATCCTAAGGGAAAGGATATAGATTTTTTCGAAAAATACGTGATGAAATTAAGGCAAAGATTGAAGAGTTGTTTGAAAATATAGTAGAAACAGGATGAGTATGAAAAAATTTGAAGACATAATGAACTTAGCTGCGGAAGCAGGGCTTTTAAAGCGTGTAAAGCGAAGCGGTTGGTGGGTCGTGGGGATAGAAAATCCTGAATCTGTGGCTGATCATAGTTTTCGATGTGCCCTTATCGGCTATGTTCTGGCTAAGATAGAAAAAGCCTGCGCGCATACAGTGACGATGATGTGTCTTTTTAATGATCTGCATGAAGCTAGAATTAATGACGCGCATAAGGTGGCATCGAAATATTTAAATTATACAGAAGCAGAGGATAATGCGTTTAAAGATCAGATAGAAAAATTGCCGAAAATGATAAAAGACGAACTTGGTGACTGGCGCAATGAATATAGAGCTCAAAAGACAAAAGAGAGTCTAGTTGCCCGCGATGCGGATATTCTTGAGTGTTTATTCCAGGCTAAAGAGTATTCTGACCAAGGTAAAACTCAGGCAAAACTTTTTTTTAAAAAAGCGCCCGCGTTTCTGGAAACTACAGCTGCTAAATCTCTATGGAAGAGTTTAAAAAAATGGGACAGCAGTAAGTGGTGGCAGAAAATAACAGAATTTAAAAGATAA
>JAGLQQ010000258.1 GCA_023136735.1 Candidatus Omnitrophota bacterium
GTCTGTAATCTTGACATTTCTTTATTTGAAAGGAAAAGTAGGGAACGTTGTTTGATAAATTGATATTATACGCAGAGTAAAACAAGGGGTCAGCCCTCGTGCAACCGAAATTCAACCGCGTAGGTTGAATTTATGAAATTGGGCGCATATTCATGGAATAATAAATAATGAAAAATTGTATAATAATAACCAAAAAATATATTGACCGTGTAAAAAATAAAAGAGTTGAAAAAAGTTAAAAACAGGTTGTTGAACGGAAAAATTTAAACTATAATAAAGGAGATATCAATAAGTTCCGAAAATTTGCTTTTAACCAGGAAATCATCTTTGTATTTGGGCTTTTGCTACAGCTTCGATATATGAGGAAAAATATGAATAAGTATAACCAAGAAGGACTAAAAACAGGATTATTTGTCGGCGCCGGAACATTAATCGGCGGACTTATACACGGATTAATGCAAAGCGGGCAAGAACCCTCAGCTCAGGTAATTGCGAGGACGGCCTTGTTTGTAATTATGGTAATTGTAATTGCTGTCTTTATTTTTAGAAAAATAAAATAAAAAAATCATTATGTATTCAGGATTTAACTCAAAGAGTAACACCCGGGGAATAGTGAGATTATCTGAGAAAAAGGTTTTTAGGGTATATTTAAAATAAAATGTATAAGCTAAATTATCATCCAGGGGCCAGGCTTGCCTGGGCGGGTATAATAACTGTTTTATTATACCTCGTTATTGCTTGCGTAGAAGTTTTTGCCGAGGTTCCGCGGACTGCGAGTCAAATTACTATTATAGGTAACAGTCTTATGGTCGCTGTACGCCAGGAAGATGGAGTTTTGTCTGCTGCTCGCCCTTATATAATTAAAGGTTTGAGCTGGGGGGCGGCAACAAAAGCTCCTCATGAAGGGCCGAATCCATATGCCCCGGAGGAAGATGTCGCTTATGGATTCTTTTTTGATTGGCTGGGAAGAGAACCTCAGGGGCATGAGCTTTTTTGTTACTGGTTTTCCCTTCAGTATAAAAAATATTATGCTAATGATATCCCCCTGATGAAAGAAATGAACGTCAATACAGTACGTGTATATTCACATTTTGGATTAGAAGGGAAATCTGACCTGCGGATACTGGATGAGTTATATAAGCATGGAATCATGGTGATTGTGACTGTAGCTGCTTCAAGAAAAGATTTGGAAAACGGCAAGTATCTTGAGGTAGTAAATATGTATAAAGATCATCCGGCAATTCTAATGTGGTCTTTAGGTAATGAATGGAATCTTGATCGCAATAAGTATTATGGTTATGAAACAGTATCAGAAGCTGCTTTAGCTACTCAAAATGCCGCGTTAAAAATAAAGGAGATCGATACCCTTCATCCGGTGTCTTCTTCTTTGGGTGATAGATTTATTGATGAGGTAAAAGAGAATACAATCGCGGCAATTCTCAAGGAGTGTCCGGCTGTGGATATCTGGGGACTTAATATCTATCGAGGCAAGAGCTTTGGTAATCTTTTTCATCAATGGAAAGAGTTATCGGATAAACCTGTGTATATTAGTGAGTTTGGAACAGATTCATTTAATACCCAAAAGTATAAATGTGTAAATGAAATACAGGCAGTAGATTGCAGCGGCATAAATGATGAGGTTTTGCAGGCAGAGTGTATAATTGCTTTATGGGATGAACTGACAAAAAATCTATCTGCTGCAGATGAAGATAAAATTTGTTTAGGCGGCCTGGTTCATGAGTTTAATGATAGCTTGTGGAAGGTCGGCTCTTACCACGTTCTTTTAGGCGGAACAATTGATTACGAGGATCCGGATCAGATATATTGTTATGAAGAATATAATACGCAGGGATTTGTTCTAATTGGCGGGCATCCTGATGATGTGGCGAATGAAGAGTATTTTGGAGTTGTTGACGCACAGCGCAAGCCCAAGAAAATATTTTATGTACTAAAAGAATATTATGAAAGATTAAAATCTTTGGAGCAATAGTTATCATAAGCCTCATATTTTAATCTGTAATCTTTGGCTTTGTTTTGAAGAAAGGAAAAATAAACACACAATGAAGAAATCGCAAAGGAATATCCTGGTAATTCTTGTTATTGTTATCGCCACGGTTACATGCACAAGGATAGTAACTGTTTCACATACGTACGCTTGTAACCTTATTACACATCCTCTGGAAGCGCGCCCTTGCATTAAAAAGTTTCCCCGAAATTACAACCTGCCTTATCGGGACGTTACTGTCACCAGCGCGGATGGTCTGAAGCTGGTCGGTTGGTACATCCCTTCACAAAATGGTGCCGTAGTTATAGCACAGCACGGATACAAATCGGATCGCACTGAGATGCTTGAAGAAGCGCAAATGTTGTATCGGCATGGTTATAGTGTTCTTCTTACTTCTATTCGAGCCCACGACAGGAGTGAAGGAGAACAAATCTCGTTTGGGCATAGAGAAATGCAAGATCTCGAAGCGTGGTATCAATATTTATTGACATGCGGTGATGTTGATCCGAACAGGATCGGCATTATCGGAAACTCGATGGGTGGTTCACTGGCAATTCAGTACGCGGCACAGAATGAGAACATTAAAGCAGTTGTAGCACATAGCGCTTTCTCTTCGTTAAATGATACCGTTTCTGTAAGCATAAATCATTTCACCAGTCTGCCTTCATTTCCCTTTGCATCCTTGATTGTATTTTGGGCAGAAAAAGAACTAGATTTAACTATATCTGATATTGATGCTGCTAAATGGATACAGCATATCTCTCCCCGGCCTGTATTTCTAATGCATGGCGGTAGTGATACCCAAATTTCGATACAAAGCGGAGAGTTGCTTTATGCCGCAGCGCAAGAACCCAAGACACTCTGGTATGAACAAGAGCTAGGCCATGCGAAATTCGATGAAACCCTGCCGGAAGAATATGAAAGAAGGGTGACAGGCTTCTTTGATCGGTATTTGTTACTTGAGGAACCTTCTGAACTGTTTAACCCCTAAAGCATTACTTAATTCCTTCTTCCTTGCTGATTTCCTTTTTTATTGACGAAGTTAGAGGTTATGAGTATCATTTATGTATAATAATGGTCTGAGGAAAAATAAAAAAAACAGCATGAGAGTCCGCAGTAAAGAATTTCTTTAAGGATTACGCAAGTAAAATTATGCAGATGATTATAACTTATACCCTATTAGGGCTGTGTGTTTCTAGTTTGTGGTTTCGCGGTAGTTATTATCGTCAAAAAAGCAAGCTATGGATGCTGATTCTGGCTGTTTCGATGACCGCTAGTTTTATCTTTGGATTTATTGATTACAAGAGTATTCCGTTTATTATCTTGTTTGGAGGGTGCTGTTATCTTACTGAGCAGGAGAATATTTCCGGGTTAAAACGTGTATTCGCAACTGGAGCAGTATGTCTCTTATCGCTTGGCTTTATTGGTCATTATATCCCGGGATTTTTTAATCCGGCCATTATACGGGATACAATTATTAGTAAAGACGCTCCTGGATATTCTTTGTATTTTAGCTATGATAAGGCATTGGTAGGGATTTTTATTTTAGGTTTCGCGCGGAAGAAAATATTTGGTAAACGGCAATTTCTTAAGATGCTTTCGATATTATTTCCGATACTAATAACAACAGTTATTGTCCTTTGTATTGCCGCGGTTGTTTTTGGCTATACGCGTTTTGATTTAAAATTCAATAAAATATTTTTTGTGTGGACTTTTTCAAATTTATTTATAACCTGCCTTTCAGAGGAAGCCTTTTTTAGAGGTTTTGTCCAAAAGCACCTCCAGCGTTTGCTGATAAAACATAAGCATGGAGCGGTCATTAGTTTGCTTTCGGCCGCGGTATTATTCGGCTTAGTTCATTATGGAGGAGGCGTAAAATATATCATTTTAGCTGTATTGGCGGGGATAGGGTATGGTTTTGCTTATCAGAAGACAACTGCAATAGAAGCTAGTATTCTTACGCATTTTTCTGTAAACCAGGCGCATTTTATCTTTTTTACTTATCCGGTGCTAACAACAGCCTTACCATTTCAGTAGATAAATGACCAAAATAAATAAACGTCGAAATACTAATCGAATCCCCCAACATGATTATTCTACACCAGGACAATATTTTATTACAATTTGCGCAGAAAGATGGATACGTAATAATGCCTAACCATATTCATGGAATAATAAATATTGTAAGGGCAACCCATGTGTTGACCCGATACAAAATGAAAAATTGTATAATAATAACCAAAAAATATCCTATGGGGGCGCCCCTACAATATCTGATATGATTAAATGGTTTAAAACAATGATAACAAATCAATATATTCAAAATGTAAAAAATAATAATTGGATACCCCGTATTTTATGCCCTGCCTTAAATTTTTGCAAAATATTTTTTCACCCTAACCTTTTGTGGCTGTTGGAGTACCAGTTCTTAATCCCTGGAAATCCCTGGAAACTGGTGAATTGTAAACACAAGTGCGACAAGGGAAAAAATAAAAAAGCTCCATAGATCGGAAAAAAACTGTTACTTTGTAAGTTGAGAAACAAGCAAAGAACAGGAGATCATATGGAGCAGGGTAATTGTAACACGAAGAAGCGAAAATATACACATTTAAAAGAAAAAGATCGTTATAAGATTGAAGTATTATTGCAGGGGAAAAAAAGTGCGCGGGAAATTGCTGCAATTTTAGGACGAGACAAGGCAACAATATACCGAGAAAAAGAACGAGGAACAGTTAGTAGGATCCAGAGCGACTTAAGAGAAAAGAAGCAATACCGGGCTAATTTTGCGCAAAATGATT
>JAGLQQ010000259.1 GCA_023136735.1 Candidatus Omnitrophota bacterium
CCTACACATGTGTATTCAAAACCCAGCTTTTTCATCCTCAATGGGTCATAGATATTTCTTGTATCTATTATGATGTTTGCCCTCAGCAGTTTTTTTATCTTTCCCATGTCAAGTTGTCTAAACTCATTCCACTCAGTTAGTATAACTAAAGCATCACTGCCATCCGCAACATCAAAAGCACTTTCACAACATTCAATATTTTTAATCAATTTCTTAGACTCTTCCATTGCCACTGGATCAAATGCCTTTATTTTTGCTCCCAGTTTTTGAAGCCCCTCGATAATTGTTATAGAAGCAGCATCTCTCATATCATCTGTATTAGGCTTAAAAGTCAAACCCAAAATCCCAATGGTCTTACCTTTAATATCACCTATTGCTTTTTCTATTACTCCTATCATGCGCTTTTTTTGATAATCATTAACTAAAATCGCAGCATTGACAATTTTATTGTCATACCCCGCGCATTTAGAGATATATGTTAGAGCTTGCGTATCCTTAGGAAAACACGATCCTCCATAACCAGGCCCCGCATGCAAAAACTTTGTTCCTATCCTCTTGTCCAATCCCATGCCTTTGGCGATCATATTGACATCCGCCCCAACCTTTTCACAAATACAAGACATCTCATTAATAAAAGATATTTTTGTCGCCAAGAAAGCATTTGAAGCGTATTTTATCAATTCTGCTGTTTCAAGATTAGTAATTACCATCGGCGTTTCAAGCAAATATAGCGGCCTGTAGATATCTTTCATTATCGCTATTGCCTGGTCGCTATCCGTACCGATTACTACTCGGTTCGGCCTCATAAAATCCTCGATAGCTGACCCTTCCCTTAAAAATTCAGGATTTGATACTACGCTGAATATCGGCATATAACCACTGCTACTATGGTCTTTTGCCAGATTATCCGCTGAGTTTATCTCCTCAAGTTTTTCAGAAATAACAGCACGGACCTTAGCACATGTCCCTACAGGAACAGTGCTTTTCAATATTACAACCTTATAACCGTCAATACTCTCAGCCACACTCCGCGCTACAGCCTCAACATTAGATAGATTAGGGGTACCGTCTTTTTTATTAGGTGTATCTACCGCTATATAAACAGCTAAAGAAGACTGTATCCCAGCTTTGAGATCAGTTGTAAAACTCAAACGCTTTTCTTTTGTATTTCGATGGATCAATTCTTCAAGGCCCAATTCATATATAGGGCTAATACCTTTGATTAAGTTATCAATCTTCTGCTTGTTATTATCCACACACACAACATTATGTCCGAAATCAGCCAAACAAGTTCCTACAACTAGACCAACATACCCTACTCCTACTACACAGATGTTCACGGATCCTCCTTCGTCGCATCCAAGTAAAAAGTAAAAAGGTAAAAGTTAAAAGTAAAAGCTAAAAACCAATACACCTTTAACTACTATTTATCTTTTTCCTTGTCGTTTAGTTTTTTCATTATACTTGCGAAAATTTTCTTTAATTCTAGTGATTCTCCGATTAAGACATCTAATTTATTGTCTGTGGAGATATTGACTGCCTTTATAATACGAAGCCAATAATTACTTTCCCTTGCTTCTTTAAAACAAATACTTATCTTGAATTTAAAGTCTTCTTTACTAAAAGCCCCTTGTGACTCCTCATAATTTGCGCCAACAGAAGTAGCAGCCTTAGCTAATTGATGCTTAATAACATCATTTACTTT